>NZ_BCWK01000007.1:0-187947 GCF_001592165.1 Caldimonas taiwanensis NBRC 104434 | reverse complement strand
TTGTTTCGATCTCCTGACGGCGCAATGCCGGATTGGACGATGAGAGGAGTGGTGCCCATGACGCGGATCGAACGCGTGACCTCTCCCTTACCAAGGGAGTGCTCTACCACTGAGCCACATGGGCATCGACACGGGTTTGGGCGCCTTGGCCACGACACCCAAACCCGTGCCGACGGTTTGCTGGAGCGGGAGACGGGAATCGAACCCGCGTCATTAGCTTGGAAGGCTAAGGTTCTACCATTGAACTACTCCCGCAAAGGAGTCGCTTCCCATCGCCGACTCACCACGTCCGCGCGCCAGCAAACCCGCACGAACGGCCTCATCGCTTCGCCTGGTGGAGGGGGTTGGATTCGAACCAACGTAGGCGTAAGCCAACAGATTTACAGTCTGCCCCCTTTAGCCACTCGGGCACCCCTCCGCGGCGAACCACAGATTATATGTTGAGTTTGAGTCGCTGCCAATGCCCCATCCGCGACGCACGGTCACCAAAGGATTGCGCTGCGGCCACGGCTGGCCAGCCAGGCGTTGGCCTGACTGAAATGCCGGCACCCCACGAACGGCGCAGGCGGACGGCGAGCCGACCGCGGCGAAGGGTGATTGCACGCCAGGATGGCGTGCCGCGTGGCGTCGATCAGCGGGCGCTTGGCCTGCGCGCTGGCGCCCCATAGCATGAACACGCAGGCCGGGGAGCATCGCGACACCTGCGCAATGAGGGCGTCGGTCAGGGCTTCCCAGCCGCATCCGGCGTGGCTGCCGGGGCGGCCGTCTTCGACGGTCAGGACGGTATTGAGCAACAACACGCCTTGCGCCGCCCAGCGCCCGAGGTCGCCACTGGCAGGTGGCGCCCGTCCCGTATCGGCTTGAACTTCGCGATAGATGTTGCGCAAACTCGGTGGCAAGCGCTGCCCCGCCGGCACCGAAAAGGCCAGTCCCTGCGCCTGCCCCGCCCCGTGGTAGGGGTCTTGCCCCAAGATGAGCACTTTCACATCCTGCGGCCCGCCGGCTTGCAAGGCACGGAAGACTTGGGCGGGATAGACGATGGCCCCCTGGCGCACGCGCCCATCGACGAAATCGATCAGGGCCCGGCCCTGCGGACTGACACGAAAGGGCTCGGTGACGGCACGCCAGTCGTCACCGACCCGCTCGAAGCAGGCCTCCAGCGGCTCGCGCAGCCGGTTGTCCACTGGACCCTCGGCGGCCAAGAAGCAGGGCTGGGGGGGCTGGGCGCTCATTCGAACAACGCCGAGAGAGCCGAGCCGGGATCGTCGGCGCGCATGAACGCCTCGCCCACGAGGAACGCATGCACGCCGGCTTGGCGCATGCGCAGCACGTCCGCACGCGTGAGAATGCCCGATTCGGTGACCAACAAGCGGTCCTGCGGGACCTCGGGCAGCAAACTCAAGGTGGTCTCCAAGCGGACCTCGAAGCTGCGCAGGTCGCGATTGTTGATGCCCACCAGAGGCGTCTTCAAGCGCAGCGCCCGCTGGAGCTCGGCGCCATCGTGCACTTCCACCAGCACCGCCATGCCCAAGCCGTGCGCCACGGCCTCCAGATCGGCCATCTGTGCATCGTCCAGACAGGCCGCGATCAGAAGGATGCAGTCGGCACCCCAGGATCGCGCCTCGTAGACCTGGTACTCGTCGATCATGAAGTCCTTGCGCAGCACCGGCAGCCAACAGGCGGCGCGAGCGTCTTGCAGGTGGCGCGCCGAGCCGCGGAAGAAGCGCTCATCGGTGAGCACCGACAGGCAGGCCGCGCCATGGCGGGCATAGCTGGCCGCGATGTCGGCCGGCACGAAATGCTCGCGCAGCAGCCCTTTGCTGGGGCTGGCTTGCTTGATCTCGGCGATCACGGCGGCGCGGCCGGCCCCCCGGACCTGGCGCATGGCGCCGACGAAATCGCGCTGCCCGCCCAGCGCCTCGGCCTCCCGGCGCAGGCTGGGCAGGTCACGCTGGCGTCGGGCCGCGGCGACTTCCTCGCGCTTGACCTGGACGATGCGTTGCAGGATGTCGCTCATGCGGCAGCTCCTCCAGCCGCAAGCTTTTGCGTGACTGCCACGAACTGGCTGAGCTTGGCCAGGGCCTTGCCCGAGGCCACGACCTCGCGGGCCAGGCGCACGCCTTCGGCGATGGATGCAACCACGTTGGCGCAATACAGCGCCCCGGCGGCATTGAGCAGCACGATGTCGCGTACGGGCCCATCCTCGTTGGCCAAGGCGCGCTGGATGCACTGCACCGACTCCTCCTTGCTGGCCACGCGCAGCACGCGCGCGTCATAGACGGGCAAGCCGAAGTCGGCCGGATGGATCATGTATTCGCGCACTTCACCGTCCTTGAGCTCACCGACCATGGTCTCGCCGGACAGCGAGATTTCGTCCATGCCATTCATGCCGTAGACGACCATCACGTGTTCGGCGCCCAGGCGCTGCAACACGCGTACCTGGATGCCCACCAGGTCAGGGTGGAACACACCCATGAGCTGGTTGGGCGCACCCGCGGGGTTGGTCAGCGGCCCCAGAATGTTGAAGATGGTGCGCACCCCCAGCTCTTTGCGCACCGGCGCTGCATATTTCATCGAGCTGTGATGATTGGGCGCGAACATGAAGCCGATGCCGGTCTCGGTCAGACAGGCGGCCACCTGCTCGGGGCTGAGCATGATGTTGGCGCCTAGCGCTTCGAGCACGTCGGCGCTGCCGGTACTGGACGACACCGCCCGTCCACCGTGCTTGGCCACACGTGCACCGGCCGCAGCCGCCACGATCATCGCCGCAGTGGAGATGTTGAAGGTATGCGCCGCATCGCCGCCGGTGCCGCACAGGTCCACGAGATGGGTCTTGTCCGGCACCGTCACCGGCGTGGCGAACTCGCGCATGACTTGGGCGGCCGCAGCGATTTCGCCAATGGTTTCTTTCTTGACACGCAAGCCGATGGCCAGCGCGGCGATCATCACCGGCGACATCTCCCCACTCATGATGCGGCGCATGAGGGCGAGCATCTCGTCGTGGAAGATCTCGCGGTGCTCGATGACGCGGGTCAGGGCCTCGGTGTTGGTGATGGGCATCGGGGGCCTCCTCCTCAGTGCAGATTCAGGAAGTTTCTCAGCATCGCGTGCCCATGCTCGCTGAGTATGGACTCCGGATGAAATTGCACACCCTCCAGCGGCGCGCGGCTTGCGGCCAGCGCGATGTGACGCACCCCCATGATTTCCCCGTCTTCGGTGGTGGAGGTGATCTCCAGCTCGGCCGGCAGGGTCTCGCGCTCGATGGCCAGCGAGTGGTAACGCACCACCTTGAACTGGCGCGGCAAGCCGGTGTACACGCCTTTCCCATCGTTGGTGATGGTGCTGGTCTTGCCATGCATCTGCACCTTGGCGCGCACGATGCGGCCGCCCAGCGCCGCACCGATGCTTTGGTGGCCCAGGCACACGCCCAGAATCGGCAGGCGGCCCATGAAGTGGCGGATCGCGTCGATGCAGATGCCGGCTTCGGCTGGCGAGCAGGGCCCCGGCGACAGCACGAGGTGATCGGGCTTCAGGCTGGCAATGCCTTCGAGCGTGATCTCGTCGTTGCGAAAGACACGCACCTCCTGGCCCAGCTCGCCGAAATACTGCACGAGGTTGTAGGTGAAGGAGTCGTAGTTGTCGATCATCAATAGCATGGCAGCCCCCTGGCTCAAAAGCCCTCTTCGACCAGCTCGGCCGCGCGCAGCAAGGCTCGAGCCTTGGCCTCGGTCTCGCGCCATTCCATCTCGGGCACCGAATCGGCCACCACTCCGGCGGCAGCCTGCACGTACAAGGTGTTGTCTTTGACGATGCCCGTGCGGATCGCAATGGCCACGTCCATGTCGCCGGCAAAACTGAGGTAGCCGCAGGCGCCGCCGTAGATGCCGCGCTGCACGGGCTCGAGCTCGTCGATGATCTCCATGGCGCGGATCTTCGGGGCGCCGGTCAGGGTGCCAGCCGGGAAGCTGGCGCGCAGCACGTCGAGGTTGGTCGTGCCGGGCTTGAGCAAGCCTTCCACGTTGCTGACGATGTGCATCACGTGCGAGTAGCGCTCGACGACGAAGGCTTCGGTCACCTTGACGCTGCCGGTCTGGGCGATGCGGCCGATGTCGTTGCGCGCCAGGTCGATGAGCATCAAGTGTTCGGCACGCTCCTTGGGGTCGGCCAGCAGCTCGGCCTCCAAGGCCTTGTCCTGCTCGGGCGTGGCCCCACGCGGTCGAGTGCCGGCAATGGGCCGAATGGTGATCTTCTCACCCTCGGGGACATGCTCGTGGCGGACCAGGATTTCGGGGGAGGCGCCCACGATCTGGAAATCCCCCATGTCGTAGAAGTACATGTAGGGCGAGGGGTTGAGCGAGCGCAGCGCCCGGTACAGCGACAGCGGTGACTCGGTGTAGCGCTTCTTCAGGCGCTGACCGATTTGCACCTGCATCATGTCGCCCGCGGCGATGTATTCCTTGGCCTTGAGCACGGCGGCCAGGTAGTCGTCCTTGGCGAATTCGCGCTGCACCGGATGCGAGACGCCGCGACGCACCGGCGGGGCGGTGACGCTGTACTTGAGTTTGTCGGTGAGCTCGGCCAAGCGGCGTTTGGCGCGGAAATAGGCTTCGGGCTCGCGCGGATCGGCGTAGACGATGAGGTAGAGACGGCCCGAGAGATTGTCGATGACGGCCAGCTCTTCGGTTTGCAGCAAGAGGATGTCCGGCGTGCCGATGCCGCCGCCTTTGCGCCCCTTGGCCAAGCGCGGCTCGATGTAGCGCACGGTGTCGTAGCCGAAGTAGCCGGCCAGCCCGCCGCAAAAACGCGGCAGACCGGGACGCAGCGCCACCTTGAAGCGGGTTTGGTACTGCGCGATGAAGTCCAGCGGATTGCCTTCGTGGCGTTCGACGATCTGACCATCGGTGCAGACCTCGGTGACCCAGCCGGTGCTGCGCAGCCAAGTGCGCGCCGGCAGGCCGATGAAGGAATAACGTCCGAAACGCTCGCCACCGACCACCGACTCCAGCAGGAAGCTGTGGCGGCCCTGGCCGCCGCCATGGGCCAGCTTCAAATACAGCGACAGCGGGGTTTCGAGGTCGGCGAAGGCCTCGGCGATGAGAGGAATGCGGTTGTAGCCTTGTTGGGACAGGCTTTTGAATTCGAGTTCGGTGATCACAGGGCCCTCCTGGGCACGGGCGCCTGCAGGAGGCGCCGGTGGCCATGCGGATGGTGTTGGTGGGCGAATCCCCGGTCAGACGGATCCGAGAATTCCTTGGACGCCGAACCCGCAGGCGCGCTGGCAGGGGCACTGGGCACCGACCGCGGTGCGGGCATGGGCAAACTAAACCGGCCGATGCGGGCGACGCCAGGGCCAGGCTCCCCGGTCGTGTTGACCCCTGGTTAGTTTGCGAGACAGGAACATGGGCTTCAGTGTAGCAGCCCCCCAAGTCAGGGAAAACCACCCCGATCTCTGACGAACGTTCGTGCGTTTTCCTGCTACATTGTGCGACCGAGGATCGTGCGACATGCCGGATCCTTGGCCGCGGCTGCGGTCGGTTCGTCGAGGAGAGCTCCACCATGCGCTTGCACACTCCATGGCTCAGGGTCCGCCAGCTCGCATGGGCCCTGGCCCTGACGGCTTGTCCTGCCTGGGTCCAGGCCCAGACCCCCCCGAACACCGCCCCCGCGGCCACGACACGCGCCGCGGTGGAGCTGGCCGGCGCGAAGTTCGACAACGAGATCACGCTGGCCGGCCAGCGTTTGCAGCTCAATGGCGCGGGGATTCGGTTCAAAGCCATCTTTCGCGTCTATGCCGCGGGCTTGTATCTCGCCCAGAAGGCGTCGACGCCTGCGGCAGTGTTCGCCGCCGCCGGCCCCAAGCGCCTGCACATCGTGATGTTGCGCGACATCGATGCCAACGAACTGGGCAAGCTGTTCACCCAGGGGATGGAGAAAAACGCCTCCCGCGAGGACTTCGTCAAATCCATTCCCGGCACGATCAAAATGGGCGAGATCTTCGCCGCCAAGAAGCGCTTGGCCACGGGCGAGAGCTTCCAGGTGGACTGGATCCCCGGCCAAGGCACAGTGATTCTGGTCAATGGCAAACCCGCGGCCGAACCGATCAAGGAGCCGGAGTTCTACACCACGCTGATGAAGATTTGGCTGGGGCAGAACCCGGCAGACGCCAACCTGAAGGACGCGCTGTTGGGCAAGGCGCCCGCCACCCAGGACGCGACAAACTAGACGCCCAGCCCCTGGCGCAGCCTGTGCGCCAGCTGATCGAGCCGATCGAGGTGGGCCCATGCAGGCAGGGCGCGCACATCCTGGCCATGGTTGTAGCCGTAGGTGACCAGCACCAGGGGACAGCCGGCCGCCCGGGCCGCCTCGGCATCGTTGCTGGAATCTCCGATCATCAGGCTGCGTGAGGGTTCGCTGCCCAGCGCCTCGCAGGTGCGCCACAGCGGCAAAGGGTCGGGCTTGCAGCGCTCGAAGGCGTCGCCACCGTAGATCCGCTCGAAGTAGCCGGCCAAGCCCATGCGCTGCAGCAAGGGCTGGGCGAAGGCCGTGGGCTTGTTGGTGAGGCAGGCCAGCCGCAGCCCTTGCGAATGCAGCCAGGACAGGCCCTGCTCGACCCCCGGGTAGACCTGCGCGTGCTGGCCATTGATGGCCCGGTAATGCGCTTGGTAACGAGCCCAGGCGGCAGCGTACAGCGCGGGGTCGGCGCCGACATGCGCCAGGGTGCTGCGCAGCAGGTGCTCCGAGCCTTTGCCGACGGTGTTGGCCACGAATTGGCGGTCGATGCCGGGCAAGCCCAGGTCCTGGAGGCAGCGGTTGAGGGCCACGACGAAGTCGCCCAAGGTGTCGATCAGGGTGCCATCGAGATCGACGATGGCAGCTTGCAAGGGCGGCAAGGACAACATCTGGAACAGAAGACGGCAAAAATCGCAGTATCGCGCACGCCACGAGGCGCTGGGGCTGCCTCAGGGGGTTCGGTCGGGTTACGCTCAGGGAATGTCGACCCACGAACCTCCTGAATTGCCCAACGCATCGACCGGTTGGTCACGTCATCTCGCTCGCTGGCGGCGCTCCCTGAACAAGCCCTGGCGCCACAAGCTGGCGTCGGTGGCCCATGGCCTTCAGCGGCTGGCAGCGCCCTTGACGGTGCGCTGGCATTGGCTGCGCGCACGCCACGCCCCGCCTCGCCCGCATGGACTGCCGGGCGAACTGGTCCTCAGTCTGACGTCGTTTCCCGGGCGTTTTCCTGTGCTGCACCTCACCCTGATGAGCCTGCTGGGGCAAACCGTGAAGCCCGACCACGTGGTGCTGTGGGTGGACGAAGCCTATGCGGACCTCGTGCCGCCGAAGGTGCGCTCACTGCAAGACCATGGCTTGAGCATCCGCACCTGGCCACAGGACATCAAGAGCTACATGAAGATCATCCCCAGCCTGGCACGCTGGCCCGAGGCCACCTTCGTGACGGCCGACGACGACATTTGCTACTGGCCGACATGGCTGGAGGAACTGCTGGCCGCCAGCGCCCACAGGCCGGGGCACGTGGTGTGCCATCGGGCGCACCGGGTCTTGCGTGACGATGCCGGGCGCCTGCGCGCCTACCGGGACTGGCGCTGGAGCGTCGAGGAGCCGGCCTGCGGCGACGATTTGTTCTTCACCGGGGTGGGCGGCGTGCTTTACCCCGCCGGCTCGCTGCAGCGCTGTGCCGCCGAGGGAGATCGCTACCGGGCGCTCGCCCCCCACGGGGATGACATTTGGCTCAACTGGATGACCCGATTGCAGGGCTACGGCGTGTTCACCACCGGACGCGGGCAGCGGCTGGTGAGCTGGCTGGGCAGCCAGCGCTCGGGCCTGTACCGCCACAATGTGCGGGGCCATGGCAATGACGAGGCCTTGCAGCACATGACGCAGGTCTATGGCGACCTGCTGGGGCGGCCGCCCACCGCCTCGACGCCTGCTCAGGCAGCCAGCTGCGCCCGCATGGCGTCGATGACCGCTTTGTAGTCAGGCTGGCCGAAGATGGCGCTGCCGGCCACGAAGGTGTCGGCCCCGGCATCGGCCACCTGGCGGATGTTGTCCACCTTGATGCCACCGTCGACCTCCAGGCGAATGTCACGCCCGCTGGCGTCGATCCACTGACGCACTCGCTCGATCTTGCGCAAGGCCGAGGCAATGAAGCTTTGCCCGCCGAAGCCGGGATTGACGCTCATGATGAGCACCAAGTCGACTTTGTCGAGCACCCACTCCAGCGCGTCGAGGGGCGAGGCCGGGTTGAACACCAAGCCGGCTTGGCAGCCTGCGTCCTTGATGAGCTGCAAGGTGCGGTCGACGTGAGCGCTGGCTTCGGGGTGGAAGCTGATCAGGTCGGCACCGGCCTTGGCGAACGCCTGGGCCAAGGCATCGACGGGTTGCACCATCAGGTGCACGTCGATCGGCACGGGCCGGCCATCCGGGGTCTTGGCATGCGGCTTGAGCGCCTGGCACACCATGGGGCCAAACGTCAGGTTGGGAACGTAATGGTTGTCCATCACGTCGAAATGGATCCAGTCGGCGCCGGCGGCGATGACCTGGCGCACTTCCTCGCCCAAGCGGGCGAAGTCGGCGGACAGAATGGACGGGGCGATGCGGTAGTTCATGAGGCTCTCCAGGGCGCAGGGATTGTAGAAGTCCGGCGCGTGCCGGGGTGGGCGCAGGGTTGCTACCATCCCAAGGTATGAGCGCCTACGAATTCAGCGTGGAGGTTCAGCCGCGCTACCTGCCCGAACATTCCGACCCCGAACAAGGGATGTACGCGTTTGCGTACACGGTCACCATCCGCAACACGGGCCAGGTGGCAGCACAGCTGATCTCGCGGCACTGGATCATCACCGATGCCCACGGCCGCATCGAGGAAGTCAAGGGCCTGGGCGTGGTGGGGCACCAACCCCTGCTCAAGCCGGGCGAGGGGTTCGAGTACACGAGCTGGACCCGTCTGGCCACGCCGCGCGGCACCATGGGCGGCAGTTACTTCTGCGTGGCCGAGGACGGTGAGCGCTTCGAAGTGCCGATCCCGGCGTTCTCGCTGTCCGCCCAGCGCAACCACCTGCATTGACCGCTCGCATGCCTGGCCTGTTCGATGCCCGGCCCGCCGCGGTGTGGGACCTGAATTCGCTGCTCGCTGCCTTGGACCCGCGCGCCCCGCGGGCCGAGCGCAATCTGTGGCTGGTGCGCTTGCTGGAGTGGCTGCGCCGCAGCCCGGTCTCGCCCAAGCCGGCCGAGGGCTCGGCCCCGGCGGCCGTGCCGCCCGGCACGCCTCGGCCCGTGCTCAAGCTGCGCCATCTGCTCAATTTATTGGACCGGGAGCCCGACTATCGGGCCCGGCTCGTGGAATTGCTGGCCCGCACCCTGGTGGACATGGATGCCACGTTGTTGCTGGCCGACTTCGGCTTTGCCTCCCACAGAGCCTTCTTCAGCGAGGTGCTGGAACGCCTCCAGCGCAAGCTGCTGCCAGGCACACCGGACACGGAAGACTGGTCGGAGCTGTTTCAGCTGATGTTCAGCGATGCCAACGATGCACAGTGGCTGCAAGCGATCGACGACGAGACGCTGGATCGACTCGCAGCCCTGTTGCGCGAGGCGGTGGCCGCCAGCCGGCATCCCAAAGCCGCTGAGAGCTGGCGCACGGCGCTGCTGGACGCCACGGTCATGTGCCTGACACAAGTGCGCGCGTTGGCCTTCTCGGCCGACGTGCGCATACGCCTGGCCGGCGCGGCCCGTGCACTGGTGCCGTTTCATCAATTGCTGCGCGCCTTCCAGTCCGTACGCCAGGAGCTGGAGGCCGCACCGCCGCGCCCCGAGGCCTTGGGCCCGGCGCTGCGCTACTTCCACACCGTGCTGGATGCCTGCCGGCGCGATGCAGACACGGTCTATGACACGCTGGAAGACACGGGCATCTCCGTCAACATCGTGTTTGCCGTGCAGCAGTTGCAAGCCCGGCTGGACCGGGCCCAACAGTTGCTGGACTGCCTGCTCAGCGAAGCGCCGGCGCGGGCCGTGCGCGACTTGGTGGTGCAGCTGGCGCACACTGCCGAGCGCCGGCGCAGCGTGCGGGCCCTGGTGGCACGCAATTACTCCTTGCTGGCGCGCAAGATGGCCGAACGCAATGCGGAAACGGGCGAACACTACATCACCCGCAACCGCCGCGAGTATCTCCAGATGGTTTGGCGCGCCGCAGGCGGCGGGGCGGTCACGACGGTGACGGTCTTTCTGAAGTTTCTGATCGGCCTGATGGGCTTGTCGGGCTTCTTCGCAGGGATGGCCGCCGGACTGAACTATGCGATCAGCTTCGTGGCCATCCAACTCGCTCATTTCACCCTGGCCACCAAGCAGCCCGCCATGACCGCGCCAGCCATGGCCCACAAGCTCGGCGACTTGGGCCGTGACGAAGCGGTGGAGGATTTCGTCGACGAAGTCAGCCACCTCATTCGCACACAGGTGGCCGGCATCGTGGGCAATGTGAGCGTGGTGCTGCCCTGCGCCTTGGCCGTGCAATGGGGGTGGAGCCTGGTGTTCGGTGCGCCGCTGATCGGGGTCGACCAGGCTCGCTATGCCGTCGATTCGCTCAGCGCCTTGGGCTGGACGCCCGTGTATGCAGCCGCCACGGGCGTGCTGTTGTTTGCCTCCAGCCTGATCGCCGGCTGGGCCGAGAATTGGTTCGTGCTGCACCGCTTGGGCAGCGCACTGCGCTGGAACCCGCGCATCGTGGCGCGACTGGGCGCCCACCGCGCCGCACGCTGGTCCGCTTGGCTGCAAGCCCATGTCTCGGGCTTGGCCGGCAATGTCTCGCTGGGACTGATGCTGGGGCTGGTGCCTGCCGTGGCGCACTTTTTTGGCATCGGCTTGGACGTGCGGCACGTGACCTTGGCCAGCGGTCAGCTGGGCGTGGCCTTGGGCGCCATCGGCTGGGAGCTGCTGTCCACCCCGGGGTTTTGGCTGGCGGTGACGGGTATCGCACTGACCGGCGTGCTCAATGTGACGGTGAGCTTCCTGCTGGCGTTCCGCCTGGCGCTGCGCGCACGCAACATCCGCCTGAAAGACCGTGGACGCATCCACGCCGCGGTCTGGGCCCGGCTGCGCCAGCGCCCCTGGAGCTTCTTGTGGCCGCCCCGCGACCCGGCAGCGAGCTGATCGGGGCCGTCAATGGGGCGGCGTCTGCGTCTCGTCGCGACGCTCACCCTTGCGGCGGCCGGAGAACATCGTCCACCACACGATGAGGATCAACAAGACCAAGGCGCCCAGCGCCTCCAGCAAGATCAACCACATGTCTTCGTCCTGTCCTGTTGGGACCAGCGCTCCAAAGCGCCCCGTCTTGCGGTGGCGCATGGCCGCGGCCGCCGCCATTCTAGGGATGCTGGCCGCCTGCGGCACCGTGCCGCCGCCTGACACTGCGGCCGAGCAAGCGCCGATGGCTCGGGTCATCGAGCAGCCCAAGTCCCGTTGGGTGCCGGTGGGCTGGGATGCCTTGCCCGGCTGGGCCGACGACCAGATCGTGCTGGCCTGGCCGGCGCTGTTGCGCAGTTGCACCCGCCCGGCCGCCGGCTGGGAGGAGGTTTGCGCCAGCGCCCAGGCTTTGCGCGAGCCCCACGAGGCGGCGGTGCGGGCGTGGCTGCAGCAGCATCTGCGCCCGTACCGGGTGGAACCGCTGGACGGCTCGGCCACCGATGGACTGCTGACGGCCTACTACGAACCCCTGATCGAGGCGCGCCGCTTGCCCGATGCACGCTTCCGAGTGCCACTGTACCGTGCACCAGCCGACCTGGCCCAACGCCGCCCCTATTGGACCCGTGCGCAGCTGGAAACCCTGCCGGCGGCCAAGGCCGCCCTCAAGGGCTTGGAAATCGCTTATGTGGCCGACCCGCTGGATGCGCTGATCCTGCATGTCCAGGGCTCGGGCCGGCTCCTGCTGACCGAACCCGACGGTCGCCAGCGCCTGGTGCGCCTGGCCTTCGCCGGCCACAATGACCAGCCTTACCGGTCCGTGGGCCGCTGGCTGGTGGACCAGGGGGCGCTGCCCTTGGAGCAGGCGTCTTGGCCGGCCATCAAACAGTGGGCGCGCGCCCATCCGCAGCGCGTGACCGAACTGCTGCATGCCAATCCCCGCTATGTCTTCTTCCGCGAAGAGCCTTTGCCCGACCCCAGCGTCGGCCCGGTCGGCGCCCAAGGGGTGCCGCTGACGCCCGGCCGCTCGCTCGCCGTGGATCGCGGCTCGATTCCGTACGGAACGCCGGTGTGGATTGCCAGCACCGAGCCACCGACACGCCCCGGCGGCGAGCCGCGGCCCCTGCAACGTCTCATGGTGGCCCAGGATACCGGCGGGGCCATCGTCGGAGCGGTGCGCGGCGATTTCTTCTGGGGCTGGGGCGAGGGCGCCGAGGAACTGGCCGGACGGATGAAGCAGCCGCTGAAACTGTGGGTGCTGTGGCCGCGCCAACCTCCGCTGTGAGCACGCCCCCGCGGCGGCGTGCGAGCCGGTCTTGTCCGCGCGCAGGGGGACTGAAACGTTGAATCGGTATGCGCCGGTCGCTGGCCCGCAGCCGCCGGCAGGGTCTTTACATCGGTTCACGCACCCGTTGCACGGCAGACGCACGACACTTGCACCATGCAGGCCATGAAGTCGACTCCCTTGACTGCCTCGCGAGCTTGGCTGCGATGGGGTGGCTTGCCCGGGGCTGCCGTGCTGGCGGCGGCTCTGGGCGGCTGCGCAACCCCACGGGCCGTGCCAGTGGCCTCGGCCGTGCCGGCCGCCGCCAGCCAGCCGTTGTACTTCTATCCGATGCAGGGTCAGGACGAGCGCCGCCAGCACCGCGACCGCTATGAGTGCTACCGCTGGGCCGTGCAGCAGACCGGGCGCGATCCGGGCATGATCCCGGTGGGTCGCAGCACGAGGGCGCCGCTGGCCACCGTCTACGACCCTGAGCCGGGACGTGACACCGCGTTGGGCGCCGCCGCCGGGGCCATCGTCGGCAGCCTGACGGCCTCCTCCCCGCGCCATGCGGGCGAAGCCGCCGCCGTCGGGCTGGTGTTGGGGGCCATCATCGGCGCCGCCTCGGACCAGGCGCGCGCCGAGGAAGCCCGACGGCTCAATGCGCAGGCCGCCGCATCGGCCTTGCCGCCGCCGGCGTACGATGAGCTGCGCCGTGCCATGGCCGCCTGCATGAGCGGCCGAGGCTATGCGGTACGCTGACACCGTGCCACCAGGAGGCCCTATGCTGAAACTGCCCACCCCGCTGCGCCGCCCCTGGCCCTGGCTGCTGGCGGCCCTGTGGACCGCCAGCGGCGCCTGGGCCCAGGAGGGCTGGCGTCCCAAGGATGGCCGTGATGCCGATCGCGAGCGCCCCCACCCGCTGAGCCGGGTGGTCGAGCAGCACCGGGGTTGGCAAGACGGACCGCGTGTGGGCGAGCGTTATGGTCAAGGGCAACGCCCGCCCCGCGTGGGGGAATCGCGCCTGTCGGGCGATGGGCCGGCCCCGGAGCGTCCCGCTCGGCTGCGCGACGGCCCGCCCGAGCGAGACGGGTCGGCCCGGCCGGGTCGCCCCCGTGACGAGGATCGCCCATGGGACGATGGGCGCCGCTGGCAGGGCCAGCCCCCGCCGGCCTCGAGTGGCGGCAGCTGGCAGCCGGTGCCACCGCCTCGTCCGCCGCGCCCGGGTCATGTGGTCTATCAGCTGCCCCCCACCACCTACTCCACGGTCTACTTGGGCGCGCCGTACTGGTTCTACCAGGGGGTGTGGTACAGCCGCCGCGGCAGCGCCTATGTGGTGGTGCGTCCGCCGGTCGGTCTGTACGTCAGCACCCTGCCCTACTATCACCGGGTGGTGTATTGGGGTCCCTCGGTGTATTACGTGCTCGATGACGTGTACTACGCCCCGCTGTCCACCGGGGGGTACCAGGTGGTAGAGCCCCCGAGCCAGGCCGCCAGTGCGAGTTTCGACTATCCGATCGCATACCCTACGCGCCAACAAAGCGCTCAGCAACAAGCCGACGACCAGTTCCAATGCCACGAATGGGCGGTGTCGGTCAGCCGCTTCGACCCGAGCTGGCTGGGCAGCGGCCAGCCGATGGAGGACAGCCCGACGCTGCGGGACAACTATCGGCGTGCCTGGTCGGCCTGCATGGAAGGACGGGGCTATAGCGTGCGCTGAGACGGGCGTGGCGTCATCTTTCGCACGCCCGCGCCACGGCGGGGCTTGACTTTCGTCAAGCCAGGGCCGATCGTGAGGCCATCGTGGTTCGCGCGACGGCGCCGTGCCGATGAACGATCTGCCCAGTCTGTGGCGTGTCTTGGTCGATGACTGCCCGGACGCCGTGATGTTGCTCTCGCCCGATGGGCGGGTGTGCGAGCTCAATGCCACGGCACAGCAGTTGTTCGGCTACGACCCCGCAGAGGCCGCGGGGGTCTTGCTGTCCGATTTGATCGCGCCGGCCGGGCAGGCCGATGCCGTGGCCCAGAGCCTGGCTCGGGCGCGCGACGCAGGCGTGGTGGTCGAGGAAGTCGAGCGTCGGCGCCGCGACGGCTCGTTGGTGTCGGTCAGCGCATCGACCAAGGCCGTGCTGGACCCCCAAGGCCGCTTGCAGTGCTACTTGTGCACGATGAAAGACGTGACGCACCTGAAGGTGTTGCGTCAGGCGCAATGGATCGAATCGCGCTATCGCACGGTGCTGGAGTTCGTCCCGGATGCGATCGTGATCGCCAATGCCAGCGGCTGCATCGTGTATGCCAACACCCAGGCCGAGCGCATGTTCGGTTACGCCTCGCGGCAATGGCTGGGGCTGCCGGTCGAACAGTTGTTGCCCGAGCGCTTGCGGGCCGCGCATGCCGCGCACCGCGGCCGATATGCCCAGGCGCCACGGGCGCGCACCATGGGAGCCGGCTTGGAATTGTTGGGGCAGCGGCGCGACGGGCGAGAGTTTCCCGTGGAAATCAGCTTGAGCCCGATGGTCAGCGACGAGGGGGTCTTGATCGTCAGCGCCGTGCGGGACCTGAGTGAGCGCGAAGAGCTGCGCCGGCGCGCCGACCGCAAGTTCAAAGACTTGTTGGAATCGGCCCCCGATGCGATGGTCATCGTCGACGCCCACGGCCGCATCGTGCTGATCAACTCTCAGACGGAGCGGCTGTTTGGCTGGTCGCGCACCGAACTGCTCGGGCAAAGCATCGAGATCTTGGTGCCGTCCCGGCTGCGCGGCGTGCATCCCGACCACCGGGCACGCTTCATGAGCAACCCCAAGGTGCGCTCGATGGGCGCCGGATTGGCGCTGGCCGGGTTGCGCAAGGACGGCTCGGAATTTCCGGTGGAAATCAGCCTCAGTCCGATCGAAACCGAAGACGGCCTGGTGATCTCGGCGGCCATCCGCGATGCCACCGAACGCAAACGCATCGAAGCCTCCTTGCACGAGGCCAACCGGCTCAAGAGCGAGTTCTTGGCCAACATGTCCCACGAGCTGAGGACGCCGCTCAATGGCGTGCTGGGCTTTTCGGAATTGCTGATCGACGAGCTGGCCGGCCCGCTCAATGCCAAGCAACGGGAATACGTGCAAGACATCCTCAACTGCGGCCGCCATTTGCTGCAACTGATCAACGACGTGCTCGATTTGTCGAAGATCGAGGCAGGCAAGATGGACTTGCGGCCGGAGGTGTTCCAGGTGGAAGAAGCCCTCCAAGAAGTGTGCACCATCATCAATGCCCAAGCGCGCAAAAAGTCGATGCAGGTGCAAACGCTGCTGCCGGCGGCGCTGCCGCCGGTGCGGCTGGATCGGCAAAAGTTCAAACAGATTTTGTTCAATTTGCTGTCCAATGCCGTCAAGTTCACCGACAGCGGTGGCCACATCGGGGTGCGGATGGAGGTGTCGAGCCAGCCGCCCTTGCATTGGTTGAAGCTGTCGGTCAGCGACACGGGCATCGGCATTGCCCCGCAGGACCTGGGGCACTTGTTCGAAGCCTTCCGGCAACTCGATGGGGGCCTGTCGCGCCGCTATGAGGGCACGGGGCTGGGGCTGGCCCTGACGCGCAAACTGGTCGAACTGCACGGCGGACGCATTGAGGTGCAAAGCACGCCCGGCCAAGGCAGCACCTTCACGGTGTGGCTGCCCTGGCACACGACGCTGGAGGCCGCCGCGCCATGAGTGCCACCTTGTTGATCGTCGATGACAACCCCTGGAATCTGAAGCTGGCGCGCGACGTGCTGGAGCTGGCCGGGTACACCGTGGTGCCCGTGCCCGACGCCGAACAAGCCCAAGCCTGGTTGCAAGACCACCAGCCCGATTTGATCCTGCTCGACCTGGCTTTGCCTGGCTTGGATGGGCTGAGCTTTTGCCGTCGCCTCAAGGCCGAGCCGCGATGGCAGCACATTCCGGTGGTGGCCGTGACGGCCCATGCGATGAAGGGCGACGATCTCAAAGCCCTGCAGGCCGGCTGCGTGGCCTACATCGCCAAACCCATCGACACGCGGCGTCTGCCCCAACAAGTGGCCGAGCTGCTGCACCGGCACCGCACGCCTGCGGCCCCGGCGCGCAAGGCTCGGGTGCTGGTGGTCGAGGACGATCGCATCGATTTGCGGTTGATGAGCGAGGCACTGGAGCTGCAAGGCCACATGGTCTTGTCCAACACCTCGGCTGAGGCGGCCGCCGGCGCCGTGCTAGCCCGCCGCCCCGATGTCATTTTGCTGGACCTGCAGCTGCCAGGCATGGATGGCTTGAGCTTCGTACGCCACCTCAAAGCCCACCCTCACACGCGCGACATCCCGATCGTGGCGATCACGGCCCATGACGACCGCTTTCGCCGCGACGAACTCCTGGCCGCCGGCTGCATGGGCTATTGGGTCAAGCCGGTGGACGTGCGCGCCTTGACCGCCCAGCTGCAAAGCGCCGCACAGCTCAACGCCGCGAGCCCGGACGCAGATGATTCAACGGCAGCGCCGAGCTCGCCTTGACCTCGCCCAAAGAGAAACTGGTGTGCAAGTCCTTCACATTGGGCAAGCGGAACAAGGTGTCCATGGACCAGCGGGAATAGGCCTGCAAATCGGTGGCCATGACTTGCAGTTCGAACGTGCCCGTGCCCGAGATGTAATGACATGAGATCACCTCGGGCAAGGCGCGGATCGCATCCTCCAGGGCCCGGGTGTCTTGCGCGTTGTTGCGCTCGGCATCCACCCGCACGAAGGCCAACACCCCCAGGCCGATCTTGTGCCGGTCGATCTCCGCACGGTAGCCCTTGATATAGCCCTGCTCCTCCAGCCACTTGACGCGCCGCCAGCACGGCGTGGGCGACAAGCCCACACGAGCGGCCAGCTCGGCATTGCTCAGGCGCGCATCTTGCTGCAATTCGGCCAGGATGGCCACGTCGTAGCGGTCCAGGCCCTCGTGCGCCGCTTCGGCCCCGCCCGAGCCTCGGGTTTTCCCTGATTCCTGCGATTTCGAGGGCACTTGTTTCTCCAAACGACTGTCCAAGGAAAGATTATTCCTGAATCAGCGGTCAAACCTGCAAAGAAAAGAAAGACTTGTCGGGCCGGTCTTTCTACACTGTGAAGCATTGCCCCAGACCTGTGGGCGGGCGCGACCCGCGCGCTCGCAGGCCAGCCCCGAAGGACCACCACGAGGAGTCCCGCGATGAACGCACCCCTGCCCGAGGCCATCCGCAAGGCGCTCGAAACCGTCTCCTTGGACGACAAGTACACGCTCGACCATGGCCGCGCCTTCATGAGCGGCATCCAGGCCCTGGTGCGCCTGCCCATGCTGCAGCGCGAGCGCGACGCCCGGGTCGGGCTGAACACCGCGGGTTTCATCAGCGGCTACCGCGGCTCACCGTTGGGTGGCTATGACCAGGCCTTGTGGGCGGCCCAAAAGCACCTGGCGGCTCACCACATCGTCTTTCAGCCCGGCGTCAACGAGGAGCTGGCCGCCACGGCCGTGTGGGGCACGCAGCAGCTGGACCTCTACCCCGAGCACAAGAAATACGACGGGGTCTTCGGCATTTGGTACGGCAAAGGCCCGGGCGTGGACCGCTGCCTGGACGTCTTCAAGCACGCCAACATGGCCGGCACGGCCCGCCACGGCGGGGTGATCGCCATCGCCGGCGACGACCACATCGCCAAGAGCTCGACCGCCGCCCACCAGAGCGACCACGTGTTCAAGGCCGTGGGCTTTCCGGTGTTCTTCCCCACCAGCGTGCAGGAGATCCTCGACCTGGGGCTGCATGCGTTTGCGATGAGCCGCTTTGCCGGTGTGTGGGCCGGCATGAAAACCATTCAGGAAATCGTGGAGTCGGCCTCCAGCGTCGAGATCGACCCCGACCGGGTGCGCATCGTGCTGCCGGAAGACTTCGTCATGCCCGAAGGCGGGGTGCACATCCGCTGGCCCGACGCTCCGCTGGAGCAAGAGGCGCGGCTGATGAACTACAAGTGGTATGCCGCGCTGGCCTATGTGCGGGCCAACCGGCTCAATCACACGGTCATCGACTCCCCCCATGCCCGACTGGGCCTGATCGCCTCCGGCAAGGCCTACAACGACACCCGCCAAGCGCTGCACGACCTGGGCCTGACCGACGAGCTGTGTCGCGCCATCGGCATCCGGCTGCACAAGGTCACCGTGGTGTGGCCGCTGGAGGCCACCATCACGCGCGAATTCGCCACCGGGCTGGACGAGATCCTGGTCATCGAGGAAAAGCGCCAAGTCATCGAATACCAGCTCAAGGAAGAGCTCTACAACTGGCGCGAGGACGTGCGTCCGAACGTGCTGGGTAAGTTCAACGAACCCGAAGGCGATCACTCCGGCGGCGAATGGTCCATGCCCAACCCGGCGTCGAACTGGCTGCTGCGCGCCCAGGCCGACCTGAACCCCGCGTTGATCGCCAAGGCCATCGCGCAGCGCCTGGAAAAAACCGGCCTGATGCAACGATTGAGCGCCGACCAGCAAGCCCGGGTGCGTGCACGCGTCGCACTGATCGAAGCCAAAGAGCGCAGCGAGCAAACCCTGGTGGCCGCCACCGACCGCCTGCCATGGTTCTGCAGCGGCTGCCCGCACAACACCAGCACCCGCGTGCCCGAAGGCTCGCGCGCCGTGGCCGGCATCGGCTGTCACTACATGACGGTGTGGATGGACCGCAACACCTCCACCTTCACGCAAATGGGCGGCGAGGGCGTGCCCTGGGTCGGCCAGGCCCCCTTCACGAAGGAGCGGCACATCTTCGCCAACCTGGGCGACGGCACCTACTTCCACAGCGGCCTGCTGGCGATCCGCCAAAGCATCGCCGCGGGCGTGAACATCACCTACAAGATCCTCTACAACGACGCGGTGGCCATGACCGGCGGCCAGCGCGTAGGGGAGCGCCCCGAGGGCCACTCGGTGCTGCAGATCATGCAAAGCCTGGTGGCCGAAGGCGTGGCCAAGTTGGTGATCGTCACCGACGAGCCCGAGAAATACCGCGGCGCGCCGTTGCTGCCAGGCGTCACCGTGCATCACCGTGACGAACTGGACCGCATTCAGCGCGAGTTCCGTGAGATCCCCGGCTGCACGGCCATCATCTACGACCAGACCTGCGCCACCGAGAAGCGCCGCCGCCGCAAGCGCGGCACGATGGCCGAGCCGGCCCAGCGCGTGGTGATCAACGAACTGGTCTGCGAAGGCTGTGGCGACTGCTCCGAGCAGAGCAACTGCCTCAGCGTGGAGCCGGTCGAAACCGAATTCGGCCGCAAGCGCCGCATCAATCAAAGCACCTGCAACAAGGACTTCTCCTGCGTGAAGGGCTTTTGCCCGAGCTTCGTGACCGTCGAGGGCGGCCAGCTGCGATCGGCCCGCAAAGAGTCGGCCCGGCCCGATCCGTCGCGTCTGCCCGCCCTGCCCGAGCCCACCCTGCCGCCGGCCGAGACGGCCTACGGGATCATCGTGGCCGGCGTGGGCGGCACCGGCGTCATCACGATCGGCCAGCTGCTGGGCATGGCCGCCCACCTGGAAGGCAAGGGCGTGGTCACGCAAGACGCCGCCGGTCTGGCCCAGAAAGGCGGTAGCACCTGGAGCCACATCCAGATCGCCAACCGGCCCGAGGCCATCCTGACCACCAAGGTCGGCACGGCCGAAGCCGACCTCGTCATCGGCTGCGACCCCATCGTGACGGCCACCAAGACCACGCTGACGGCCATGCGCGAAGGCCGTACCCGCGTGGCGCTCAATGTGCACGGCACGCCCACCGCGGCCTTCGTGCACGACCCCAATTGGCAGTTCCCGGCCAGCACCTGCGACACCGCCATCGTGCAGGCGGTGGGCGAGGCCCAGGTCGGCCGGCTGGATGCCGAGCACTTGGCCGTGCAGCTGCTGGGCGACTCGATCTACACCAACCCGATAATGCTGGGCTTTGCCTGGCAAAAGGGGTGGATCCCGCTGACCCATGCCGCACTGATGCGCGCCATCGAGCTCAACGCAGTGCAAGTCGAGAACAACAAAGCGGCCTTCGAATGGGGCCGCCGCGCCGCACACGATCTGGCCGCGGTGATGGCCTTGGCGCAGCCTGCGGGGCAGGTGGTGCAATTCGTGCGCAAGCCGGCCACCAGCCTGGACGAGATCATCGCGCGGCGGGTGGAATTCCTCACGGGCTATCAGAACGCGGCTTACGCGACGCAGTACCAAGGCTTCGTCGAGCGCGTGCGAGCCGCTGAGGCCCGGCTGGGCAGCACCCGGCTGACCGAGGCGGTGGCCCGTTACCTGTTCAAGCTGATGGCCTACAAGGACGAATACGAGGTGGCCCGCCTGCACAGCGACCCGGCGTTCCTGGACAAGATCGCCCAACAGTTCGAGGGCGACTACCGTTTGCGCTACCACCTGGCCCCGCCGGCACTGGCCAAGCGCAATGAACGCGGGGAGCTGGTCAAGCGACCCTTCGGCCCCTGGATGCTCAAGGCGTTTCGTCTGCTGGCTCCCCTGAAGGTCCTGCGGGGGACGCCCTTGGACCCCTTCGGCCACACGGCCGAACGCAAAATGGAACGCGCGCTGATCGGCCGCTACAAGGACACGATCGAGGAGTTGTTGGCCGGCCTGCATGCAGGCAATCTCTCGCTGGCCGTCGAGATCGCGCGCCTGCCCGAGCAGATCCGCGGCTACGGCCATGTGAAGGAACGCCATCTCGCGCAGGTGCTGCCACGGTGGGAGGCCTTGCTGCGTCAGTGGCGCGAAGGAGCCGCCGCCGCGAAAGCCGCCTGAGACGACCGGCCATGGGCCGGCCCTCGGTCCCCTGGAGCCGGGGATCGCCCGTGGCGGCCGGGCTGTCTACACTGGTGGCCTCATGCCGCAGTCCGCAAGTCCATGCCCCGCCATCGCGGCGGCCCGTGCCCTGGCGCCGCAGCGGCGTGTGCCTTTCTTCATCTATCGGCATTTGGTGGGCTCGGTGGCCCGATCGCTGCTGCCGGTGCTGGGCACCTGCGCCCCCTGGCTGAAAATCGGCCGCGACGCCGTGCAGATGGACGACCGGCTCTTCAGCGTCGAGCAACGCTCGCTCGCGCTGGCGCGCACCAATGCCGTCTTGCGCGCGCATGGCTTGGTGCCGGGCTGGCGCGACGAAACCTACGCGGTGAGCACCGGGGTCGAGACGCCGCCGCTGGCGCGCATCGAGCGGGCCGCCGCCCGCGTGTGGGGCACCTTGACCTTCGCCGCCCATCTCAACGGCTATGTGCGCGCCCCCGGCGGGGCGATCACGCATCTGTGGGTCGCCCGTCGCGCCTGGCACAAACCCACCGACCCGGGCAAGTTGGACAATCTAGTGGCCGGCGGCGTGCCCTACGGCCAGACGCCGTTTCGAGCCTTGGTGCGGGAGTGCTGGGAGGAGTCCGGGCTGCCCGAGGCCACCGCGCGGCGCGCCACGCCCGGACGCGTCGTGCACCTGCTGCGCGACGTGCCCGAAGGCGTGCAAAACGAGCAGATCTATGTCTATGACTTGGAGCTGCCGCGCGGACTGCGCCCCCACAACATGGACGGCGAAGTGGCCGAGCACCAGCTGCTGCCGATCGAGGAGGTGGTGCAGCTGCTCGGCACCGACGCCATGAGCACGGATGCCGCCTTGGTCACGCTGGACTTTCTGCTGCGCCGCCGTTTGCTGCCGGCCCCCTTGCAGCAGGCCTGGGGCGAGGCCGCACGCCCGCTGTGGCAAGCGCCCGAGCTCCACGCACCGGCCGTGCCGTGAAACGGCCCACACCCGGGCTTTGGACACCCCCCGCAGCGCCTCGCAGCGCGGGGCTCAAAACTCGAACAAGGTCAAACCGATCCCCAGGCTGGTCTGGCGTACGTTGTAATCCAGCAAGGTCTCGCCATACCCATGGAACAGCTGCACATACCAGCGCAAGCCCCTTGGATGGGAGGGGTCCACCGGATAGGTCCAGTCCAATTGCAAGGCGCCGCGGTCGATGTCGCGCAGCGTGCTGCGGTACAGCAGCGAGGCCGTCGCCCGGCCAGGCACCCAGGTCAGCGCGAAATCGGCGCGGCCTCGGTAATGGGTGAGGTCGGGGTTGTCATCGTCCGAGGCCGGCTCGGGCAGACGCCGCAACAGGCGCGCCAAAAAGCCGACCTCGCCCCGCTCGAAGCCCGCCCCGAGGTACACCCGGTTCCAAGAACGGGACAGCGGCTCGGCCTGTCCGTTGGACTGGTGCGACAGACCCAGCTGCGCCATGCGCCATTGCCAGCCCCCGGGCAGCCGGCGCAGCACCTCCGGCACCGGCGCCACATAGATCAGCTCGGGTTCATAGTCGGTGCTGCGGAAGGGGGCCGATTCGCGCGGGTTCCACACCTGCCATAGCGACTGCTGCGTGTAGCCGAACCACAAGTCGCCCTCGGGCAGCAGCAGTCCTTCGAACAGCTTGGTGCGGATCGACAGTTGCAACTTCGCCCCCAGATGCTTGTAGTCCGGCAGGTTGCCGGGGCTGGGGCGAGTGGGACTGCTGGGATCTTGGTTGACCCGGCTGGTGTGATGCACCGGCAGCAGGAAATTGGGGCGGTAGGTCTGGAAGCGGAAAGTGCCTCGCTTGTCGGCCCGCTCGAGCTCCCAGAAACGGGACCACAACCCCGTCGGGCTCGAGGTCGGCGCAGGCTCGGCCTCGGCGCCGCCGGCCACCGAGGGCCCGCCCGCCCACGCCGCCGAAGTGCTCTGCTGCGCCGAGGCCGGCCGTGCGGCCAAGCGGTCATAGCAGGCCAGGCGCTCCCGGTCCGCGGCCACGGCGGCACAGGCAGCCAGCGCCGACGGCAAGGTCTCGGGCGCGACCCAGGGCGCATCGGCCACGGCACGGGTCATGCCCAGCCAGGCCAGCGCAGCGCAGGCACCACGCCATTTCATCGACATGGAGCGTTTCATGGGGATCGATTGTCGCTGGGCGCGGCCGATTCCGCCGCCTTGGGGACACGATTCGTTTCAAAGCCTTCGAACATTGCCATCAAGCGCGGTGAACCTCTGCGCCCCAGCGCTGTCTATGCTTCTCGGCTGCTTTCGGCCTTGCCCTTGCCTGCCACGATCACCATGCCTGCCGCCTCAGACCGTTACACCTCCACCGCCATCGTGTTGCACTGGCTGCTGGCCCTGGGGCTGCTGGGGATGTTGGCCTTGGGCATGTACATGACCGAGCTGCCGATGTCGCCGGCTCGGCTCAAGCTTTACAACTGGCACAAATGGGCCGGCATCGTCATCCTCGCCCTGTCGATCTGGCGTCTGTCGTGGCGCTGGACGCACCGCCCGCCGGCCCTGCCGCCCCACGTGCTGCAACACATGCCCACGTGGCAGCGCATCGCGCACCAAGGCACCCATGGGGCGCTGTATTGTCTGTTTTTCGCCGTGCCGCTGGTCGGCTGGGCCTACAGCTCGGCCGCCGGCTTTCCCGTGGTGCTCTTTGGCTGGCTGCCCCTGCCGGACTTCGTGCCGGCCGACCGGGCCTTGGCCGAGGCCCTCAAACCCTGGCATGGCCTCCTGGCATATGCCCTGGCCGCCTTGATCGTGTTGCACGTGCTGGGTGCGCTCAAGCACCAGTTCATCGACCGAGACGGCCTGCTGCGGCGCATGTGGTGGGGCCGTTGACCTGTTTTTTTCATGACCGCAGCCTTCCTATGCTCAAACTCCTGACCGCGCCGCTGCTGGCCGCCTCGCTGTTGATGGCCGGGCCGGCCTTCGCGCAACAAAAACTTCTGCCGGCGCAAAGCGAAATCGTCTTCACCAGCCGCCAGCTCGGCGTGCCGGTCGAAGGTCGATTCAAGCGCTTCGACGCACAACTGAGCTTCGACCCCAAGAAACCCGAAGCCGGACGCATCGATTTCACCGTCGATCTGACCAGCGCCAGCTTGGGCGCGGCCGAAGTCGAGGCCGAGCTGGTCAAGCCCGAGTGGTTCCATACCGCCCGTTTTCCGCAGGCGCGCTTCGTCTCGCGCAGCATCAAAGCCTTGGGCGGCGGACGCTTCGAAGTCAGCGGCCAGCTCAGCCTCAAAGGCACGGCCCGCGACCTGGTCGTGCCCGTGGCCCTGAGCCAGACCGGCGGCACCACCACCGCCAGCGGGCAGTTCACGCTGCAGCGCCTGGCCTTCAAGATCGGCGACGGCGAATGGGCCGACACTTCGATGGTGGCCAATGAGGTGCAAGTGCGCTTCAAACTGGCCTTGACCGGCGTGCCGGCGCTTTGAGGGCCGCCGTCTGTGCCCGGCCGCTGTTCTCGACCGTCGCCCCCCTTTTTTTCTCACCGCAAGGAGCATGCATGCCTAAGACTTTGTACACCACGGCCGTGGCCGCCGCCATCGGCGCTGCGTCCTGGGCCGCGTCGGCCCAAAGCGCCACCTACGTCATCGACCCGACCCACACCTTCGTGACATTCGAAGTCGATCACCTGGGCATCAGCACCAACCGGGGCCGCTTCGACAAGAAAGAAGGCACGGTGCAGTTCGACCGCGCGGGCAAGACCGGCAAAGTGGAGCTGACGATCGACACCGCCTCGATCAACACCGGCACGGCGCAGTTCAACCGCCATCTGCAAAGCAAGGACTTTTTCAATTCGGCCGAATACCCCAGCGCCAAATTCGTCGCCGATCAGTTCCGCTTCGACGGCGACAAAGTCTCCGAAGTCGCCGGCACGCTCACCTTGCTGGGACAAACCCATCCGGTGGTGCTCAAGGCCAAGCGCTTCAATTGCACGCAGCACCCCATGCTCAAGCGCGAGGTCTGCGGCGGAGACTTCGAAACCACCATCCAGCGCAGCCGCTGGGGCATGGACTATGGACTGAAGATGGGCATGGCTGACGACGTGAAACTGCTCATCCAGGTCGAAGCCATCAAACAGTGAGCCAGTGCCGTGGGCCGAGCCGTCGACGGAACAGCCTGTGCGGCACGGCCCACACGTCCGCCACCCGACCCAACGGGCCCGCCCACGACTGGGTGACGAACACCCCCAGGCGGGGGTCTCCGATAGAGCCACACCTGGTGACGCTCCGGGCCCTCACGGCTCATGACCCGGCCTCGGGACGAATCAGTGCCACCAGCTCCGGCAAGCGCGCCAGCATGGCGCGCTGCGCGTCTGCTTCGATACGCCGGTACAGCTCAAGCACCTTGCGCCCGGTGGCGCTGAGCTGCGCGCCCCCGCCCGCCGCGCCCCCGCGCTGGGTGAGCACCAAGGGCTCGACGAAGTCTCGATTCATCGCTTGCACCAGCGACCACACCCGCTGGTAGCTCATGCCCAGCCGCCGCCCGGCTTCGGCCAAAGAGCCGGTCTCGTCGATGCACTGGAGCACATCGGCCTTGCCCGGGCCGATGGCCACGGCATGTTTGATCTGCACGCGAAACCGCGTCTGGGCATGGGCCCTCGCAGGAACAGGAGACAGGCGCTGGGCAGGCATGGGAGGGGCTGGGGCGAATTTCATCGTTATACTGCACGAACGATATCGATGGACATAGATATCGAGGTGGTGTGCAAGACGGCGTCTCGGGGGGTTGCGATGTTGCGACGGTTCATTCGCATTGGGCTGGCCTGCTTGGCCTGGGCCTCTGCCTCGGTGGGGGCTCAGACGCCGCCCACCGTGGCCGCGGCCTCGGACCTGAAGTTCGCTTTGGAGGAAGTGGCCGCTCAGTTCCGACGCGACACCGGGCATGAACTGCGCCTGGTGTTCGGCTCCTCGGGCCACTTCTATGCGCAGATTTTGCAGGGCGCGCCGTTTCAGATGTTCATGTCGGCCGATGAGGACTTCGTCTTCAAACTCGCCGACGCGGGCAAGACCCGTGACCGCGGACGCCTGTACGCACTGGGCCGCATCGGCATCCTGGTTCCGCAGGGCTCGCCCTTGAAAGCCGACGGCCAACTGCGCGATGTGGCCGCGGCCCTGCGCGACGGCCGCCTCCAGCGCTTTGCGATCGCCAACCCCGAGCATGCCCCCTATGGGGCCCGCGCCAAAGAAGCCTTGCAGCATGCCGGCCTGTGGTCGGCCCTGCAGCCGCACCTCGTGTATGGGGAGAACATTTCCCAAGCGGCCCAGTTCGTCACCTCGGGCGCGGCCCAAGCGGGCATCGTGGCGCTGTCGCTGGCCCGGGCTCCGTCGGTGGCTCGGCGGGGCCAGTTCGAGCTGATTCCCGAGTCCTGGCACCAGCCCTTGCGTCAGCGCATGGTCTTGATGAAAGATGCACCGCCGGCGCTCGAGGCGTTCTACGACTACCTGATGCGCCCACCCGCCCAGGCGATCATGAGTCGCTACGGCTTCGAGCTCCCCAAAGAGTGACGCGCCATGGACTGGCAGGCACTGGTCCTGTCGCTGAAGCTGGCCGCCGCCACGCTGGCCGTGCTGTTGCCGCTGGGCTTGATCTTGGGGCGCTGGTTGGCTCGCACTCGCATGGCGGGCAAAGCATGGATCGAAGCCGTGGTGGTGCTGCCCCTGGTGCTGCCGCCCACGGTGCTGGGCTACTACCTGCTGGTGGGGCTGGGCGGGGCCTCGCCGCTGGGGCGATGGTTGGCCGATCACTTCGACATCCGCCTGACGTTCAATTTCACCGGCTTGCTCCTGGCCTCGGTGATATTCAACATCCCCTTCATGGTGCAGCCCGTGCAACGCGCCTTCGAGGCGATCCCGCGCAATCTGGCCGAGGCCGCCGCGGTCAGTGGCCTGTCGGGTTGGCAAACCTTTTGGCGCATCGAGCTGCCACTGGCATGGCCGGGCGTGCTGTCGGCCATGGTGCTGACCTTCGTGCACACGCTGGGCGAATTTGGCGTGGTGCTGATGGTCGGCGGCAGCATCCCCGGTGAGACCAAGACCATCGCCATCGCGATCTACGACCGGGTGCAGGCGTTCGACCTGCAAGCCGCCGACCGCATGGCGCTGGTGCTGCTGCTGTTTTCGCTCGGCGCGGTGGCCGCGTCCTTCTTCGCATCGGCCCGGTTGTGGGTGAAGCGATGAACACGGCCCTGTTCGTCGAGATCGAGCAGACGCACCCCATGCCGCTGCAGGGCCGCTTTGGCTGTGCGGCCGGTGAGCTGACTGCGCTGGTGGGCCCCTCCGGGGCCGGTAAAACCTCGATGCTGCGCATCTTGGCCGGCCTGATGCGGCCCGCGCGGGGCCGCGTCCAAGTGGGCGAGGAGGTCTGGTGCGACACGGCCGCCGGCGTGCACCGCCGCCCGCAGGAACGGCACGTGGGCCTGGTGTTCCAACACTATGCACTGATGCCGCACCTCAGTGCGCAGGACAACGTGGCCTTGTCGATGCTGCATCTGCCGCGCGCGCAGCGCAACGCACGCGCGCGTCAATGGCTCGAGCACATGCGCCTGGATGCGGCGCTGCATGGGCGCCGGCCGGCCGAACTGTCCGGGGGGCAGCAGCAACGTGTGGCGCTGGCCCGCGCGCTGGCGCGCGAGCCCAAGCTGCTGCTGCTGGATGAACCGTTCTCGGCCGTGGATCAGATGAATCGCCAAGGTCTGTACGCCTTGTTGGCCGATTTGCGGCGCGAACTGGCCATCCCCATCGTGCTGGTCACGCACGACTTGCACGAAGCCCGACTCTTGGCCGATCAGCTCGTCGTGATGGATGCCGGGCGGGTGCTTCAGCAAGGCAGCCCGGCCGACATCCATCGGGCCCCGCGCAATGCGCGCGTGGCCGATCTGGTGGGGCTGCAAAACCGATTCGAAGGCGTATGGCTGGGCCCGGCGGATCAGCCCGGGCAGGCATGGCTGTGCTGGCAGGCGCCAGGCGCCGCCCCCGGCGAGGGCCTGCGCCTGCGCGTGCGGGACAAAGGCAAGATCGCCGCGGGCCAAGCCGTGCATTGGGTCATCAGCAGCGAAGGCTTGCACCTGCTGGACGCCGATGAGGCGGTCGACGGCTGGCGCGTCACGGTGCGTGAAGCCCGCCACCTCGGAGAGATCAGCCTGGTGGGGTGTGAACTGGCCGAGCTGCCTGGCGTGAGGCTCAAGCTCACCGTGTCCGGCCCGCGGCGGTTGGGGCTGCACCCCGGCACGTCGCTGGGCCTGCGGCTCGACCCGGAGCTGGTGCACGTGATGCCTTGGCGCCCACGCCCCGCTTGAGCCTCAGCCAGCCCACCGTCGGATCCGTGCGCCCATCCGTGCGCCCATCAGCGCGCCAGCATCCGACGCACATCGTCCAGCACCGGAACGACCGCCAGCGCCGCCAGCAACACGGCCAACGGCACGGCCGCAACAAAGCCGAACGATTTGAATGCAGCCGCACCAACGATGCCTCCGCTCAGAAAACAGCCCAGCACCTGCGCATGCAGGCGCAAGCGGTCGCGATTGGCGCGGACGAAATACTGCGCATTGGCCCGCGGATCGCGGTTCCAATAAAACAAGCGCCCCAGCTCGATGCCTAAGTCGGTGAGGATGCCGGTCATGTGCGTCGTGCGAATCTCGGCCCGAGAGATCTTGGTGATGAGCGCGTTTTGCAAGCCCATCACGAAACACAGCAACAGCACCGTGGCCGGAACGATCAGGTCCGCCCGCCAGGCCAGATGAGCCCCCATCAGCCCGAACACCAACAACAACACGGCCTCCAACAACAGGCTCAAGGCGTATTCGCTGTGCATCTGTCGCCGTCGGGCCCAATGGACGAAACCGGCGGTCGTGGCCGCGCCAGCCACGAAAGCCCCGACCGAGGCCGCCCCACCCAAGGCCAGTGCCATCTGACCCAACACCAAATCATCGGCGATCGCCGAGACGATGCCGGTCATGTGCGAGGTGTATCGATGCACGGCCAAAAAGCCACCGGCATTGATGGCGCCAGCGACGAAGGCCAGGATCCGTCCGAGCTTCCTGTTGCTGCCGGGGCTGCGCTGCGGCGCCAGCAAGCGACGTAAGGTGGGTACAGGCATCCAAAGATTGTGCATCACGGATCACGGCCGGCGCCCGCGCCAGCCTGCGAGGCGCCAGCATGGCGCTGCAGGCCCAGCACAGCCACGCGGTCCACAGATGGTGGCTCACGAAGTGCGCCCCGCGCAGGGTTTGCCCCAGCGACAGCAAGACACCGGCGCTCACCACCGCCAGCGCCCAGCGCATGGCCATGCGGCGGTCGTGCGCCGCCCACATCCACACCCCGGGCAAGAAGGCAAATGCGGCGGTCGCATGTCCGGCCGGAAAGCAATGTCCTGGGCCGCCATCGCCTTGGGCCGGCCACCACGACAACCAATGCGACACATAGCGTGCCGCGCCGCCGAACTCATGCATGTCCCAGGGACAGCTGGCCAGGCTGAGCCGCTTGATCGCCGGCACCAGCAACAGCAAGCCCAGGCTCAGCGCCCAAGCCCGCCAGCGCTCACGCCGTGACGGCCTGCCCTCGGTCTGCGGCCCCATGGCCCAGGCGGCCCACAGCACCAGGGCCACGCCGGACAGCGCCCGCCCGCCTTCGTGCAACACGGTCTCGGTCAGCCAATGGTGGCGCCACGGGAACCCCGCCGCGCCGCCCAGTCGGTGGGCCACCCACAGATCGCCGCCGAGCGCCTCCCAAGCCAGGATCAGCAGCGCAGCGGCCAGCAGCGCCGGCCCTTGTGAAGCTTGCCGCGGATTCATGGCGCCGGCCGCTGCGCTGCGGCCGGCGGCCGGCGGCAGCCCGCGATCAAATCCCAGGCCGGCTCGTACAGCGCCGTGCTCACCCCCGCAAGCGCCAAGACGGTGTGAAACACGTGGTCGTGCGCGGCGCCTTGCAGGGCGCGCTGGCGCAGGCAGCCCTCATCCAGGGACAAGCCCGCCGCATAGCCCGGCGAGAACCACATCACCATCGGCACGCGGGTTTGCTCGGCCGGGGCGATGGCATAGGGCAGGCCGTGCAAATACAGCTGCGCCTCGCCCAAGGATTCGCCATGGTCGGAGACATAGAGCATGGCGCTGTCCACCTGCGCGGCATGGGCCTTCAAGGTATCGATCAGGCGGCTGAGCACATGGTCGGTGTACAACAAGGCATTGTCATAGGCATTGACGATGGCCTCGCGTGAGCAGCGCTGCAACTCATCTTCCCGGCACTCCGGTTGGAAGCGAGCAAACGCTGACGGATAGCGCCGGAAGTACGACGGGCCATGATTGCCCAGCATGTGCAGCACCAGCACCTGATCGTCTTGCAAACGCTTCAGTCGGTCGTCCAGCCCGGTGAGCAGGCCTTCGTCCCAGCAGGTGCCGTCGTGGCACAGCTCGGGCGGGGCCAGCTGCGCCACGGTCGTGTAGGGCAGCCCCTCGCACACGCCTTTGCAGCCGGTTTGGTTGTCGATCCACTGCACCGCCCAGCCCGCCCGGGCCAGCACGTGCAACAGCGACTCACTGCGGCGGATGCGGTCTTCGTCATAATCGCGCCGCCCCACCGGCGCAAACAAACACGGCACCGACACCTCGGTGTTGGTGCCGCAGCTTTGCACCGGCGCCACATTGATCACCCCCCGCTCGGCCAGGCCGGGGGTGGTCTGACGGGCATAACCATTCAATCCCCAATTGGCCGCGCGCGCCGTCTCGCCCACCACCAGGACCACCACCCGCGGTCGGCGCGGGCCCGGCGGCAGGATGCGTTGTGCATCCAGCCCGATGGGCGTGCGCGGGCCGGTCGCTTGCCTGGCATCGCCCGTCAACGCTTTCGCGACGGACCACAGCGGGGCGGCCGGCAGCAACCAATAACGCAGTTCTTTGTGGTTGCGCATCAGCGAAGCCAAGGGCTGGAACGTGGCCATCACCACGGCGATCAAAACCACGCTGGCCCCCAGCACGGTGGCCGCCCGCCACGCCAACGCCTGCGGCCAGGAGCGGCGCGACAACGGCCACAGCATCACCACCGCGCTTGGCGGGCCCGCGTGCACCAGCACATGCCAGAACAAGCCTGCCCCCAACAGCTCGCGCGCTTCGGCCGGCTGCGTGTGCAGCACATTGCGCAGCATCGAGGGGTCGAGGAAAACGCCGTAATGATCGACGTAATAGCTCGACACCGCCGCCACCAGCGTGAGTGCGACGGCCACCGGGCGAAACGCCCGCCCTGGCGCAAGCACCGACAACACCACCACGTTCAACGCCAGCACGGCGAGCATCCAGGCGGCCAGCACGCCCCATGAAGCGCTGCCCAGATGTTCACGCACCGCGCCAAAGAACCGGCGGTGCTCCATCAGCAGCCACCACAGGCTCAAGCCGACGATCAGCACTTCTGCAGGACAGGGACGCAGCACCGCACGGCCGGCACGAACGGCCGGCCGAAGACGAAAAGATACCAACATGCCGCGATTGCAAGCGTTCACCCTGAAGCCAAACTGAAGCCCCGGCGCAGCCGTGCTAGCGTACGGTCTGCAACCCCGTGCGGGGGACTTGACTGCGCTTCCTGCGATGCGACTGCTCCTGATCGAAGACGACCGCTTGCTCGGCGGCGGCTTGCGCGACTACCTTGGCGCACTGGGCCATGCGGTGGATTGGGTCACCGAGGTGGCGCAGGCCGAGGTGCTGGCCAGCGAGCCCTATGACGCCTGGTTGATCGACTGGCAGCTGCCCGACGGCTCGGGGCTGGACTGGCTGCGCCGGCGGCGCCGGCAAGGCGACGCGACCGCCGCGCTGGTGCTGACGGCGCGCGACCGCGTGCACGAACGCATCGAAGGGCTGGACAGCGGCGCCGATGACTATCTGGTCAAGCCCTTCGACCCGGAGGAGCTGCTGGCCCGCCTGCGCGCGGTACAGCGCCGTGCGCAGGGCGGGGCCGGCCAGCCGCTGCGCTGGGGTACGCTGCGCATCGACCTCGGCCGCCGGCAAGTCCGCCGCGACGAGCAGCCGGTGGCGCTCACCGCACGCGAATGGGCGGTGCTCGAAGCCTTGATCCTGCGCGCCGGTCGGCTGGTGCCCAAGGCCGAGCTCGAGGCCCTGGTCTTCGCGCGCGAAGCCGAGGTGCACAGCAACGCGCTGGAGGTCCACGTCTCACACCTGCGGCGCAAGCTCGGCCCCGGCCTGATCGACACCGTGCGCGGGCTGGGCTACCGCTTGCGCCCCAGCGAGGCCGCCGAATGAAGTCCCCGCCTTCGATCGTGCGTCGGCTGGCCCGCACGGTGCTGGCGCTGTCGCTGGCCTGGGCGGTGCTGGCCTCGGCGGCGGTGTGGCTGGCGCTGCGGCATGAAGTCGACGAGCTGTTGGACGACACCCTGGTGGCGTCGGCCGAGGTGCTGGCCGGGTTGCTGACCCAGACGCCGCAGCCGCCCGGCCTGCACCGCGACACCGGCCCAGGCCGCTACGCATGGCAATGGGTGGGTCTGGACGGCCAGCTGCGCGCCCGATCCACGGCCGCCCCGGCGCAGCCTTGGCTGACCACCGCCCAAGCGGGATTCGCCACCACGCCAGCGGCCGCAGCAGCCTGGCGGCTGTATGGCCGCGCCTTGCCCGATGGCAGCATGTTGTATGTGGGACAAACCCGTGCCGAACGGTTGGAAGCACTCACCGACGTGGCCCTGAGCGTGAGCGCCAGCGCCTTGGGCGTGGGCGCGGTGTTCGTGCTGTGGATGCGCCGACGGGTACGGCGCGAGTTGCGCCCTTTGACCGAGTGGTCCGAACGCATCGCCCGTCACGACCCCTTGAAACACCCTCCTTTGCCCGAGGCCGATCGACTCGAACTCCAAACCCTGCGCGACGCCGTGGTCTGCCTCGGGGACGGACTGCGCCGCCGGCTCGGGCAGGAACGCGCCGTGGCCGCCCAGGTGGCCCATGCGCTACGCACCCCGCTGGCCGGACTGGACGCCCAGCTGGCCGCCGCGCAGGTGGCCTCGCCCGCCGAGCATTCGGCTGCGCTGCGGCGCGCGCGCGAGGCCTCGCGCCGCTTGCGCCGTGTGGTGGCGGCGGTCATCACGTTGTTTCGCAGCGGCGCCGAGCCCACCCGCCGCATGGTCGATGTGAACGCCATGCTGCAGGACCTGCCGATCGACGGCCTGCTCGTGCATGCCGCCCCCGATCTGCGACTGCATGCCGACCCCGACTTGCTGGCCGCTGCCTTGTCGAATTTGCTCGACAATGCCAGCCGCCATGGTGCGTCCCAACTGTGGCTGGAACACGCGGCGGGCCCCGAGCCGCCACGCAATGGGCTGCGTCTGCGCGACGACGGCCCCGGCCTGCCCGAGGCGCGGCGACGCGCGATCCAGCAAGCCCTGGATGAACAAGCCTACGAGGGCCAGGTGGGCTTGGGCCTGATGCTGGCCGACCTGGTGGCCCGCGCGCACGGTGGACGGGTGACCTTGGAGCCGGTGGACCCAGGCTTTGCCGTGCGGCTGGACTTGGGGCCGGCTGCGGCCGCCCGCTATCCTTGAGCCATCATGTACGCGCAATTCTTCGGCCTGGCGCAAGCGCCGTTTTCCATCGCGCCCGACCCGCGCTATCTCTACATGAGCGAGCGCCATCGCGAAGCGCTGGCCCACCTGCTGTATGGCGTGCGCGCCGGCGGGGGCTTCGTCTTGCTCACCGGCGAGATCGGTGCGGGCAAGACCACCGTGTGCCGCTGCTTCCTCGAACGCATCCCCAAGCGCTGCAATGTCGCTTATGTGTTCAACCCCAAACTCACGGTCGAGGAGCTGCTGCGCACGGTGTGCGAGGAATTCCAGGTGCCCATCGAACACCTCGGCCCCGGACAGGCCACGGTGAAAGACTACGTCGATGCGCTCAATGCCTTCTTGCTGCGCATGCACTCGGTGGGACGCAACAACGTGCTCATCATCGACGAAGCCCAGAACCTCTCGGCCGACGTGCTGGAGCAGCTGCGGCTGCTGACCAACCTGGAAACCCACGAGCGCAAACTGTTGCAGATCATCCTGATCGGCCAGCCCGAGCTGCGCCGCATGCTGCGCCGGCCCGAGCTCGAACAGCTCGCCCAGCGCGTGATCGCGCGCTACCACCTGCAAGCCCTCGACGAGAAAGACACGGTCGCCTACGTGCGCCACCGCATGGGCGTGGCCGGCCTGAGCACCCCCTTGCCCTTCGACCGTGGCGCGCTCCAACGCATCCATCGGCTCTCGCGCGGGGTGCCACGCCGCATCAACCTGCTGTGCGACCGGGCCCTGTTGGGGGCCTACGCCTGCGGCCAGCCCCGCGTGGACGCGCGCATCGTCGAGCGTGCCGCCCGCGAAGTCTTCGACGAGGAAGACGGCGGCCTCGCCGGAGGCGGCCGCTGGTGGCCGCGCTGGCACCGCAGCCCGGCGCTGCGCCCCCTGGCGGCCGCGCTGGCCACCGGCTTGGGCCTGGCCGGCCTGGGCTATGCCGCCTGGACGCTGAGCCGGCCCGAGCCCGCGGCCCCCACCCATTCGCCCGCCGCCGCGCCCCGCACGGCGCCGCCCCACCTGGCGCCTGCGGCGTCCGCCGATCCCTGAACCCTTTCAAGCCGCTGCCCATGTCGTACATCCTCGAAGCCCTGCGACGCGCCGAGGCCGAGCGCAAACGCGGTGCCGTGCCCGGGCTGGACAGCCAGCACCGGATCGACCCCGAACCCGCGATGCCAAGCCACCGCTCACCAGCACCGCTGTGGTGGGCCATGGGTCTGCTGCTGGGCCTGGCGCTGCCGGGACTGGCTTATTGGTGGGGCCGCCAAACGCCGGTGGACACCCCGCCTGCCGCGCAGCAACACCCCCCACGGCCACCCGCCCTCCCGACCCCGGCAGCGCAAGAGCCGCCCCTTGCAGCGCCCATCGCACAAGCGCCCGCCTCAGCACCGCAGAGCCCGCCTGCACCCACGGCCGTGCCGCCCAGCCCCGCACCAGCCGCGCCGGCCACCTCGCCACCCCCCACGCCGCGGGCGCCGCGCCCGGCGCCTCAGGCCGCAGCGCCTGCGGCACCACGGCCGCCCAGCGAACCACGGCCGCCCGCCCCCGCCGCCGCCTTGCAGCCTGAGCCTGCGGCGCCGCCGGCCGCACTTCACACGGCGCAGCCCCCCCTGGCGCCGCAGCAGCCCGCACCGCCTGCGGCCGCAGCGGCCCAGCGGCCCGCCCCATCGGCCCCGGCCCCGCGCCTGCAGGACCTGCCCGAGACCGTGCGCAGCGCCCTGCCCCCGCTGAGCTTGGGCGGCTTGATCTACGCCACCACCCCGTCCGAGCGCATCGTCATCGTCAACGGACAACCCTACCGGGAAGGCGACTCGGTGGGCCCCGAGCTGGTGGTCGAGCACATCCAGCCGCGTGCGGCCGTGCTGCGCTGGCGACAGCAGCGCTTCCAACTCACCTATTGATCGACTGACGCATCCCACGGCATGCGCACGGCTTCGCCCCGTTGGCCCTGGTGGGGCTGCTGACGCTGCCGGTTCGGCCTCGCCACTCCAGGAGTACGCCCCCATGATGAACCCCACCGTCCCTTGCGCCCTCCTCCTCGCCGCCGCGGTGAGCAGCATGCCAAGCCAGGCAGAGCCCCTCGGAGAAGTCGATACCGCCTTCCAATGGCTGGGCCCGGACCACAAGATCGTCGTCGAAGCCTATGACGACCCCAAGGTCTTGGGCGTCACTTGCTACGTCTCGCGCGCCCGCACCGGCGGCATCAAGGGCGCGCTCGGTCTGGCCGAAGACCGCTCCGAAGCCTCCATCGCGTGCCGCCAAGTCGGCCCCGTGACCTTCAAGCAGCCGCTGCCGCTGCAAGAAGACGTGTTCACCGAACGCATGTCCCTGCTCTTCAAACGCCTGCACGTGGTGCGCATGGTGGACGTGAAGCGCCACACCCTCGTCTACCTCACCTACTCCGACCGCGTCATCGAAGGCTCGCCACAAAACAGCGTGACCGCAGTGACCATCGACCGAGCAACCCCGATTCCGGTGCGAGAACGTCGATGAGGACTCGCGCCTTGGGCATCGTGGCAGCCGATGCCGCACAGCCCCCACACATGGGCATGGCCTACGTCGGAGACAGCCTCGACACTCATGCGGCGTTTTCGCCCCTGGCTCGTTGCGTCATCCGCTTGCACAGCTCACGACGCCGTTTTGTGAGCCGCTCCATCGAGACGGCGGTGGTCTACCCCGACCAGCGTCGCCCCGAACCCGGCGCCATGGCACTGGCGCGTGGACTCAGTACGGTCGGCCGTCCTTGTGCGCGAACACCCACCGGCCATCCACCAGCGTGGCCTGCAGGTCATCGTCCGGATAGCTCACCGCATCACCGACGGATCGGTCACCGACTTCCAGGTAAACCACGGTCTCATCGGTCTGATTCAGCAGATGATGCGCGTCGCCGCTACCCGCACGAAACCCCGCGCACATGCCAGGAGACAGCCGGGTATCACCGGCGTTGGTTCGCAGGGTGGGATGCCCTTGCAAGACGTAAATAAACTCATCCTGACGGGTATGCGAATGCCGCAGCGCCGAGATGGCGCCCGGCGCCAGTTCGGTCAGGTTGACGCCAAAGTTCTTCAGACCAAACGCCTCACCCAGCGCGCGCTTGGTGCGCCCGGCCATGCGGGAGGCAAAGGGCTGCGGGTAGTTGGACGGTTTGGCGCGCGGTGCGATGTGCTCGGCGAACACGGCAACGGGATCAGCGGCAGCAGATGGATCAGACATGATCGGAGCTCCTGGGTTGAACGCAACGGCACTGCGGCCTTGCCAACCGATTCGGCACGCCACCATGCTAACCGACATGCCGCGCCGAACGTTTCCGACGGTCTCAGCCCGCGTGGGCGCGATGATCCTTGAACAAGCCGAGCTGGACGCCTTCGAGCCAGGCCCTTGGGCGACGAGGGGCAAGAATTCCACCCGTCAGGGGCCGGGTCAGGACAGCCCCTTGCCTTGTCGAAGCCTTGTTGGAGGAATGCGCTCAGCTCGATCCGACCTCGTTCATCGGCTGCCCGGCGGCAAAGGCCTCCAGGACCTCGGTCAGCTGATCGGCCAAGCGCTGTTGCGCTTGCAGCGAGGCCCAGGCCACGTGCGGTGTCAGCAAGACCTCGGGCCGCTGGGCCAGGCGCAGCAGCGGGTGATCGGGCGGCGGCGGCTCGACACTGGCCACATCCAGCGCCGCTCCGCCGATGAGCCCCTGGTCCAAGGCGCGCGCGAGAGCCGCCTCGTCGATCAACGCGCCGCGGGCGGTGTTGATGATGAGCGGGCGGCGCCGCATCGCATGAAACTCGGCCTCGCCCAGCAAGCCGCGGGTTTCGGGCGTCAAGGGGCAATGCAGGCTGAGCACATCGCAACGCTGCAGCACCTCGCTCCAAGGGGTGTAAGGCGGCTCGACCCGAGCGACCCCTTTGCGCCCGGCCCACAGCACCTGCATGCCAAAGGCTTGCGCCAGTTCCCCGACTCGCCGCCCCAGTTCACCCCGGCCCACGATGCCCAGTGTGGCGCCGGCCAGGTCGGCGATCGGGTGGTCGTGGAAGCAAAACTGCCCACTGTCCCACCAGCGTCCGGCCAGCACCGACTCGCGGTAGGCCAGCAAGCGGCGGCGCAAGGCCAGCATCAGCGCCAGGGTGTGTTCCGGCACGGTATGCACCGCATAGCCTCGGATGTTGCACACCTTCACGCCATGGCGCGCACAGGCGGCCAGGTCCACACAGTCGGTGCCGGTGGCGGCCACGGCCACCAAGCGCAGCTGCGGCAGTTGCGCCAGCGCGTCTTCCGTGATGGGCACCTTGTTGGTGATGGCCATGGTGGCGCCTTGCAGCCGCTGCACCACCTGGTCGGCGCTGGTGCGCTCGTGCTCGATCCACACATGCTCGAACCCCGGCCGGCGCATGCGCACTTGCGCTGCCAAGGTGGCCCGATCCAAAAACACGATGTGATGCATCATCTCCCCTGCGTGCTGGCCTGCTGCAACGCGTCCAGCGCTTCTTGCACGATGCGCTGTGGCGTGATGCCGAAGTGTTCGTACAGCCGAGGTCCCGGCCCGCTGGCGCCGAAGCCTCGCATGCCCACGAAGCGCCCGCGCTCGCCCAACCAGCGGCACCAGCCGAAGTCCACCGCCGCCTCGCAGCCCACGCGCACGGTGCCAGGCCCCAGCACGGCGTGTTGGTAAGCCTCGTCCTGTTGTTCGAACAACTCCCAGCACGGCATGGACACCACGGCCGTGCCGATGCCCTGGGCCTGCAAGTGCTGGCGGGCCTGCACCGCCAGCGCCACTTCCGAGCCCGTGGCCAGCAAGGTCACTTGCCGCGGGCCTTCGGCCTCCAGCAGCACATAGGCCCCGCGGGCGCTGCGGTTGTCCATCCCATCGTCCGCCGAGCGCACATGCGGCAGGCTCTGGCGGGCAAAGATCCAGCTGACCGGGCCATCGCGGCGCTGCAACGCCACTTCCCAGCATTCGGCGGCTTCCACGGCATCGGCCGGCCGCATCACCCACATGCCAGGCAGGGCCCGCAGGCTGGCCAGCATTTCCACCGGCTGGTGGGTGGGGCCATTGCGCCCGATGCCGATCGAGTCGTGACTGAAGACGAAATGCACCGGCAGCCCCATCAGCGCCGCCATGCGCAAAGCCGGACGCTCGTAATCGCTGAAGGCCAGATAGGTCAGCGCCAGCGGCACGATGCCACCATGCGCAGCCATGCCCACGGCCAAGGCGCCCATCGCATGCTCGCGCACTCCGCAATGCAAATAGCTGCCCGCGCGATGCTCGGCAGTGAAGGCCGCCTGGTCCCGCTTGTGCCCCATCGGCGCTTCCAGGTCGGCGCAAGCGATCAAGCGCTCCGGCATCAACGGAGTCAGCCGCTGGTGCAGATCGGCGCAGATGAAGATGCCGCTGGACTGCGGCGCGGTCTGCACCGCCTCACGGCGGTAGCGCCGCAGCACATCGCGCCAGCCCTCGCGCAGGCCGCCTTGCAGCACGCGCTCGAACTCGGCGCGCTCGCGCGCAGGCAAGGCTTGCACACGGTCTTGCCATGCCCGACGAGCCTGGCGGCCGCGCTGTCCGGCCGCGCGCCAAGCGCCCAGCACGTCCTCGGGCACGACGAAGGGCGGATGCGGCCAATCGAGGTCACGCCGCGCTTGCTCGGCATCCTGCTCGAACAGCTTGGCACTGTGGCCGCCGCGCTGGCCTTGCAGCCGCGCCAAGCCGCGCGCAATGATGGTTTTGCACGCGATCAAGGACGGCCGCGGGTCCTCATACACCGCGGCCATGGCCGCATCGAGCGCCTCCAGGTCGTGGCCGTCCACCTCCTGCACATGCCAGCCGGCCACGCGAAAACGCTCGGCCACGTTTTCGCTGATCGACAACGCAGTGCTGCCATCATCGGTGATGGCGTTGTCGTCCCACAGCAAGGTGAGCTTGCCCAGCCGCCAGTGCCCGGCCAGTTGGATCATTTCCTGCCCCACCCCTTCTTGCAAGCAGCCGTCGCCGACGAAGGCCCACGTGCGGTGGTTCACCAGCGCATCGCCAAAGCGCGCGTTCAAATAGGCTTCGGCCACGGCCATGCCCAAGGCGTTGGCGATGCCTTGTCCCAACGGGCCGGTGGTCACCTCGATGCCATGGGCCACGTTGCGCTCGGGGTGGCCTTCGCAGTGCGAACCCAATTCGCGGAAGGTTTTCAGCTGCTCGATGTCGAAGGCCACATAGCCCGTCAGGTGCAGCAAGGCATACAGCAGCATCGAGCCATGGCCGTTGGACAGCACCACGCGGTCACGGTCGGGCCACTCGGGCGCCTGCGCATCGAATTTCAAGCTCCGGGTGTACAGCGCGGTGGCGATCTCGGCCATGCCCAAGGGCACGCCCTGATGGCCTTCACCAGCGCGCACGATGGCATCGATGGCCAGCATGCGGATCGCATGCGCCATGCGTTGCCGCAGCGTCGGATCGATCCTCACGGCCCGCCCCCTCAGCCCAGCCAGCGACAGATGCGCCCGCCCAGCGCCTCGCGGCTGATGCCGTAGCGCTGGTGCAGCGTGGGCAAGGCACCGGCATCCAGGAACGCATCGGGCAGACCGGCCAGCTCGAAACGCGCCGGCTGCACCCGATGGCGCAGCAGCACGCTGGCCACTGCCTCGCCCAGGCCGCCGACGATGCTGTGGTTCTCGGCCACGACCACCAAGCGGTGCTTGTAGCGCACCTGCTCGACGATGGCGGCCTCATCCAGGGGTTTGAGGGTCGGACAGTGCAAAACGGCCACGCCGATGCGGTCGGCAGCCAAGTCTTGCGCCACTTCCAGCGCCCGCATGGTCATCAAGCCGCTGCTGATGATCAGCACATCCTGCCCGTCGCGCAGCAACTTGGCGCGGCCCAGCTCGAAGCGATAGCCCTCGATCTCGTCGAGCACCAGCGGCACATTGCCGCGCAGCAGTCGCATGTACACCGGCCCCGGATGCGCGGCGATTTGCGGCACGGCTTGCTCGATGTCCAGCGCGTCACACGGATCGACGATCGTCAGCCCCGGCACGGCCCGCATCATGGCCAGATCCTCGGTGGCCTGGTGGCTCGGCCCGTAGCCGGTGGTCAGCCCCGGCAGCGCACAGCAGATTTTGACGTTGAGGTTTTCCTCGGCGATCACCTGATGGATGAAGTCGTAAGCCCGCCGGGTGGCGAACACCGCATAGGTGGTGGCAAAGGGCAGCAAGCCCTCTTTGGCCATGCCGCCGGCGGCGGCCAGCAGCAATTGCTCGGCCATGCCCATCTGGAAATAGCGCTCGGGATGGGCCTGCGCCAAGAGATGCAAATCGGTGTACTTGGCCAGATCGGCCGTCAGGCCCACGACCTCTGGGCGTTGACGGGCCAGCTCCACCAAGGCCTTGCCGAACGGAGCGGCGCGCACGCGCTGCCCTTCGGCCGCAATCGAGGCGATCATCGCCGAGGTTTTCAATCGAGGACGCTCGGTGGCGGTGTTCATGCGCGCGCTCCTTCGGGGGCGGTCTGATCGAGGATGTCCAAAGCTTGTTGCCATTCGGGCGGATCGACCCGGATGAAATGGTTCTTGTCGCGCTGCTCCAGGAACGGCACCCCCTTGCCCATGAGGGTGTCGCACAGGATCACGCGCGGCTGGGGCTGCGGCCAATGGCGCGCGGTGTCGAAGGCCTGCAGCACCTGGGCCAAGTCGTTGCCATCGATGCGCTGCACATGCCAGCCAAACGCACGCCACTTGTCCACCAAAGGCTCGAAATTGAGCACCTGCGTGGAAGGCCCGTCGGCCTGCTGATTGTTGAGATCGACCAAGCAGATCAAGTGATCGAGCCGCCAGTGGCTGGCGCTCATCGCCGCCTCCCACACCGCGCCTTCGTCGAGCTCGCCGTCGCTCATCGACACATAGACATAGGCCGGGTTGCCGCGGTGCCGCAAGGCCAGCGCCATGCCCACGCCGATGGCCAAGCCCTGCCCGAGCGAGCCGCCGGAGATCTCCATGCCGGGGGTGTAGGTCGCCATGCCCGACATCGGCAGGCGGCTGTCGTCGCTGCCGTAGGTCTCCAGCTCGCTTTCGGGCAAGATGCCCGCCTCGATCAGCGCGGCATAGTGCGCAATCGCATAGTGCCCATGCGAGAGCAAGAAGCGGTCGCGCCCCTCCCAATGCGGGTCGTCGGGACGCAACCGCAACGCATGTCGGTACGCCACGGCCAACACATCGGCCCAGCCCAGCGCCTGGCCCACATAGCCTTGGCCTTGCACTTCACCCATGCGCAGCGCATAGCGACGGATGCGCCAAGCCGCGGCAGCCAATTCGCGCAAACGCGCGTCCTCAACGGTCATGCTTGGATCTCCACGAACGATGAATCACTTCAAGATGCTGGCCGGCACATACGAGACGAGCACCAGCACCACGAAAGCCACGAGGTAGAACGGCGCCAGCTCGCGCACGGTCTGTGCAATGCCCGCGCGCGCCATGGCGCTGGTGATGAACAGCGTGGTGCCCATCGGCGGCGTGTACAAACCGATGGCCAAATTGACCACCATCATCACGCCCAGTTGGATGGGGTCCATGCCGATGCTTTGCGCCAGCGGCAGAAACACCGGAGTCAGCAGCAACACCGCCGCCGGCAAATCGATGAACATGCCCAGAAATAGCATCAACACGTTCATCAGCGCCACCACGGCCCACGCCGCCGTGACGTGGCTTTGCACCCATTGGGCAAAGTGCTGCGGCATCTGGTCGAAGGTCAACAACCATCCAATGGCTGCCGAGGCCATGATCACGAACAGCACCACGCCACTGGTGACACCGGCTTCGATGACGGCCTCCAGCAAACGCCGCCAGCTCAGATCGCGGTAGATCACGGACGACACCACCGCGGCGTACAGCGTGGACAGCACCGCCACCTCGGTCGGCGTGGCAAAGCCAAAGCGCAACAGCACCACGATCAACACCGGCAACAGCAGGGCCGGGATCGAGTACACCAAGTCGCGCCGCACTTGCCCCAAGGAGGCTGCCGCTTCACCGCGGGGCAGCCCGCGGCGCTTGCCTGCCCACCAGCACACGGCCAAGAACCCGCCGGCCAACAGCAGCCCAGGCAACACGCCAGCCAGAAACAGCGTGGCGATCGAGGCATTGGCCGTCACGGCATACAGGATGAGCGGGATCGAAGGCGGGATGAGGATGCTGATGGTGGCCGACGAGGCCAACGCGGCCGCGGAAAACGCCGGCGGATAGCCCAGCCGACGCTGCCACGGCAGCAGCAAAGCGCCAATGGCCGTGGCATCGGCCACCGCCGAACCAGAAACCCCCCCGAACACCGTGGACGACAGCACGCTGACTTGCGCCGGCCCGCCATGCCAACGCCCCACCAAGGCCGACAACAAGCCCACCAAGGCCTGCCCCAGCTTGCCCCCCATCATCAGCGAGCCGGTGAGCATGAAAAAGGGAATCGCGATGAGCGGAAAGCTCTGCACCTGGGCCACCATTTGCTGCACCAGCAGGTCCAGTGGTATGCGCTCATTGCTGGCCGCCGCTGCCAAGGCTGCGGCCAGCAGCGCATGACCGATCGGCATGGCCAGCGCCAGCGCCGCCAAAAACACGCACAGGATCAGCAGACTCATCGCGCGGCTCCAGCGGCATCGTCTGAAGCGGCTGCAGCGCGCCCACCCCAGGCTTGCCAGGCCGATTGCACCGCCAGAAGCGCCATCAGCCACAAGCCGCCCATCACGCAGGCGTAGGTGACCGACCCTGGCACGCGCAGGATGGGTGAGCGTTCGTCATGCACGATGGGCAGCAACTGCCATGTGGCCACCCCGAGCGTGACATGCAGCCCGGCCACCGCCAGCCACACGCCAGAGCGCAGCGCTCGCAAGCCCCGCGCCGGTAGCACCTGGGTGAGAAAGTCGGTGGCGATGTGCGCGCCTCGGCGTGCAGCCAACACGATGCCGGCCATCACCAGCCAAGGGAACAGCAACTCCGGCACTTCATTGCCCCATGCCAAGCTGCTGCCGGTGAGATAGCGCAACACGGTGTTGGCGCACAGGATCACGAAGATCACGGCGGTGGCAGCAGCCAACACCGTCACACCCACCCCATCGACCAGACGGTCGAGCCACGTGCGGCCCTGGACATCCGCGTTCATCGCAACGGCTCCTGGAGCGGCTCAGTGCGCACGCGCGGCGGCCACGACCTTCTTGACGAACGGCCCGATCGGACCGTTGCTCCACTGTTCCGTCACCGCCGCGGTGGCGCGCTGGAAGGCTGCCGCATCGGGCGTGCTGACCTGCACGCCCTTGGACTTCAAGTCCTCCAGCAGCTTGGCATCGGCCTCGGCCGACAGGCGGCGCTGCAGCGCGGTGGCCTCGGCGGCGGCTTGACGCAACACCGTCCGATCGGCTTCGGACAAGCGATCCCAACTGCGCTTGCTCATCAGAAACGGCGTCATTTCATACTTGTGGCCGGTCAGCGCCAAGTGCTTTTGCACCTCGTAGAGCTTGCTGGCATGGATGTTCATCAAGGGGTTTTCCTGGCCATCGACCACGCCTTGCTGCAAGGCTACGTACAGCTCGCTGAACTTGATCTGCTGGGGCTCGGCGCCCAAGGACTTCATGATGTCCACCGTCACCGCATCGGGCGGGGTGCGCATCTTCAAGCCCTTGAGGTCTTCGGGCTTGGTGATCGGGCGCTTGCTGTTGGTCATGTGGCGGATGCCGTTGTCCCAATAGCCCAGCACGATCAGGCCCTTCTCTGCGCTTTTGTCGGCCAGCTCTTGGCCCAAGGGCCCGTCCAGCAGCTTCCAAGCCGCCGGCAGATCGGCAAACAAGAACGGCATGCCAAAGGCCGCGTACTCGGGCACGACGTTGGCCACCGCCCCCTGCGAGTTGGCGCTGAGGTCCAGCGCGCCGCTGCGCAAGGCCGTCACCATGGCCGCATCGTCGCCCAACTGGGCCGAAGGCGCCACCTGCACCTCGATGCGGCCGCCGGATTTGGCTTTGACCACCTCGGCGAACTTCACCGACGCCTCATGCCGCGGGTTGCCCGGGGCCGCGCCATGGCCCAGCATCAGCTTGATGCTTTGCGCCTGCGCCCAGCCGCAGCCCAGCAGCACCGCGGCGGTAAAGGTGGCTTTCAAGAATGTTTTGCGTTGCATGGTGTGTCTCCTCGGGTGAAAGATGGGGCGCGCCTGCACGGCGCGGCGTCAGTGAATCAACATGCCTCCGTTGACGTCGAGCGTCACGCCGGTCACGTACTTGGCCAAGTCGCTGGCCAAAAAGAGCACGCAGCCGGCCACGTCGTTGGGCTCGCCGATGCGGTTGAGCGGGATTTGTTCCAAGATGCCCTTCATCCGGTCGTCGGGGATGAGCCCCTTGTTGATGTCGGTGGCAATCAGCCCCGGCGTGACGCTGTTGACCCGAATGCCTTCGATCCCATACTCGCGCGCCATCGCGCGCGCCAAGCCCAGCACCCCGGCCTTGGCGGCCGAATAGTGCGGCCCGCCCAAGATGCCGCCCCCACGCTGAGCACTGACGGAGGAGATGCAAACGATCGCACCGCCGCGCTGCGCCCGCATCGTCGGCAAGACGGCCTGCGACATGTACAAGGTGCCGCGCAGGTTCACGTCCAGCACGGCGTCATAGTCCTCGGGGCTGATGTCCAAGGTCTTGCGCGGCTGGGTGATCCCGGCGTTGTTCACCAGGATGTCGATGCGCCCGTAGCGCTCCAGTACGGCCTGCGCGGCGGCTTGGCAGGCGGCTTTGTCGGTCACATCGGCCACCACCCCCAGGTGGGCCTCCCCCAGGTGCGCGGCCGCGCGTTGCGGCTCGGCGCGCGCCAAATCGACCACCACCACACGCGCGCCGTGCTCGGCCATCGCCCGCGCGGTGGCAAAGCCCAGGCCATTGGGTCCGGCCGCACCGGTGATCACGGCCACTTTGTCTTTCAGCAGCATGCTCATGCTCTCCTCACATGGAACGCAAGGGGCCGCAGCAACTGCGGCGCGCCTCTTGCGGCACCCAACACGGGTCACCGCCGCATGGTGGCCGCGACGGTGAATGAAGACAAGCGATGTTTTTTCACTCTAAGATGACGAATCGTCATCTAACGTCCGGGGTAGCCCCGATGCCGCACCTGCCGCCCATCCACGCCCTTCAGGCCTTCGAGGCCGTGGCCCGCCGGCGCAGCTTCGCCTTGGCGGCCATGGAGTTGCATCTGACCCCTTCGGCCGTGAGCCATCAGATCGCGCGCCTGGAGGCCCAACTGGGCGTGCGGCTGCTGGAACGCAGCGCCCACGGCGTGCGCTTGAGCGCTGCCGGCGAGTCCTATTTGTCGCGCGTGGCCGGCGCCTTGGCCGCCATTGCCTCGGCCACCGATGACGTGCAGCACGGGGTGTCCAACAGCCTGTACGTGCACAGCACGCCCAGCCTGGCCATGCTGTGGCTGATGCCGCGGCTGCCCACCTTCGCGCAGGCGCACCCGGAGGTCTCGCTCAACTTATCGGCCGCCCACACGCACAGCGATTTCGCGCTCGGGCAGGCCGATCTGGACATCCGCTACGGCGTGCCAAACTGGGGCGATCTGGTGGTGGAACCCTTGTTCGAAGAACCCATCGTCCCCATGGCCAGCCCGGCGTTCATCCGGGCGCACCGCCTCAAGCGCATCGAACAATTGCTCGACGTCCCGCTCATCCAGAGCAATGTCAGCGTGGTGCAATGGAGCGATTGGTTCGCTGCACACAGCCGCTTGCGCGCGCCGCAGCGCTTTGCCTTGCGCTTCGACCGCGCTCAAATGGCCATGGAGGCGGCCATCTTGGGCCTGGGGGTGGCGCTGGAAAGCGCCGTGCTGGCTCAACCCCATTTGCGCGAAGGTCGTTTGCGCATGGTGTTCGGGCTGGATCGCTGCGTGCGAGTCAAGGCGCATTTCGTCGTCTATCCCGCCCGACATGCGCGACGCGCCCCCGTGGAGGCGTTCTTGACCTGGATCCACCGCGAAGCCGCGCGTTGCGCTCTCGCACCGGCATGACCGACGCCACGCCCCGGCCTGCCCCCCGGACGCCGCAATCTCGGCGTAGCATGTGGGCATGCGCACTCTGGGCTGGATCACACTGGGGACCTTGGCCGCCGCCTTGCTTCTCGAACCTTGGGCCGTGGTGTCCGGGTTGATGCTGGGCCTGCTGCTGCCCCGTCAGCGGCGCCCTGCCATGCGCGCGCCCCGGCCCACCCCCGGCCAGGCCACGGTGCCATCGACGCGCACGGCCGATGGGCGCTTTGCCGCGCTCCATGAAGACTGGGTGGGGCCACGGGTGTTGTCGATCGATGCGCCGCAAGTCCCCGGGTCGATCCGCCGCCATGCTGCACGCCTGCGACCGCCAGCGCATCAGGTGATCGATCTGGGCGATGGCAGCTACCTGCTCTACGGCGCCCAAGGGCAGTGGCTCGACGCCTGCCATCTGCGGGTCCGTTGAGCCGCCGAGCAAGCACTCACGGGGTTGCCGATGGATGCCACGCCCACGATGCACGCCATGGTCTGGCAGGCCGCCGGGCAGGCTTTGCAGATGGAGGAGCGCCCTGTGCCCGAGCCAGGGCCCGGACAGTTGCGCTTGCGCGTGCTGGCCTGCGCGGTCTGCCGCACCGATGTGCACTTGATCGACGGCGAGCTGCCCTTCGCCCGGCCGCCGGTGGTGCCCGGCCATGAGATCGTCGGCCGCATCGAGGCGCTGGGGCCGCTCGTGCAAGCCGGCGTGGGGGGCTGGCGGCTCGGCCAACGTGTCGGGGTGCCCTGGCTAGGCCACACCTGCGGCCATTGCGACTACTGCGCAGCGGGGCAAGAAAACCTGTGCGACCACCCGGGCTGGACCGGTTGCACGCGCGACGGCGGCTTTGCCACCCATGTGCTGGCCGAGGCCGACTACGTGTTCGACCTGGACGACCTGCCGCTGGACGACGTGCATGCCGCTCCGCTGCTGTGTGCCGGGCTCATCGGTTATCGAGCCTATCGCCGGGCCGGCCGAGGCCAAAGGCTCGGGCTGTATGGCTTCGGTGCGGCGGCCCACTTGCTGGTCCAGCTGGCCCGCAGCGAAGGATGGCAGGTCTATGCCTTCACCCGCGCCGGCGACACCGCCGCCCAAGCCCACGCCCGTCGGCTGGGCGCGGTGTGGGCCGGCGCCTCGGAGGAGCCCCCGCCGCACCTCTTGGATGCGGCCATTCTGTTCGCCCCGGTGGGGGCTTTGGTGCCGCTGGCCTTGCGAGCCGTGCGCAAGGGCGGCCGGGTGGTGTGCGCCGGCATCCAAATGAGCGACATCCCCGGCTTTCCCTACCGAGACCTTTGGCAAGAGCGTCAACTCGTCTCGGTGGCCAACCTCACCCGGGCCGATGGCCAAGCCTACCTGCGCGCCGTGCGCCAAACGCCCCCGCAGGTGCACGTGCAGGTCTATCCGCTGGCACAGGCCAACGAAGCCCTGGCCGACCTGCGTGCTGGCCGGGTGCTGGGGGCGGCGGTGCTGCGACCCTGAAGCCGCCCGGCCAGACTCAACCGAAAGCTTCCTCCACGGTGAGCACCCGCCCGGTCTCGGCCGCGTCATAGCCGGGCAAGGCGGCCACGCGACGGCGATACCCTGCCGAGCCCAGCACCTCCAGCACGGGGCGCAGGCGCGCGTCCTCCAGCGCTTGCACCGGGATGGCGAAAAAGTAGCGCTCCTTCAGCAAAGCAATGAAGTCCAGCCCGAAGCGTCGCGCGGCCGTCTCGACGCCCAGCCCCACATCGGCCATGCCGCTGGCCACATAGGCGGCCACCGCCGCATGGGTCAGCTCGGCATCGCCATGTCCGCTGAGCTGGGCCGGGGCGATGCCTTCGCGCTGCAACAGCAGGTCGATCAGGACCCGCGTGCCCGAACCTTCGGGGCGGTTGACGAAGCGCAAACCACGGCGTGCCACATCGGCCAGGCTGCCGATGCGGTGTGGATTGCCGCGCGCCACGAACAAGCCCTGGGTGCGCACGGCCAGCTGCACCAGCCGGTGCCGCTGCGGCTGCAGCCAGGGGCGGTAACGCTGCACCGCTGCGGCCTGGAACTCGCCCATGGGCACATGGAAGCCGGCCAAGTCGCAATCGCCTTGCGCCAGGGCGGCCACGGCTTCCAGGCTGCTGCGATAGCGCCATTGCAGCTCGATGCGCCGCGCCAGCAGCAGCTCGCGCAACGCCGCCACCGCAAAGCCATGGCTGGCCTGCAGCCGCGGCATGCTCGGTGCGCGGTGGCCGTTGCGGCCCAGGTCCGCTTCGATCTCGCTGGCCAACGACTCCAACAACGGCTGCAGGCGCGCGTTGCTGCGCGCTTGGGCCCAGATCAAACGGCGGGCCATGTCGGTGAGCCGCGAGCCGCGGCCGCGCCCACGCTGCAGCAACGGCTGGCCCAGCAGCGCCTCGCCTTGGCGCAGCAGGCCCCAGGCATGTCGGTATGACCAGCCCAGCGCACGCGCGGCCTGGGCAATGCCGCCACCGTCTTGCACGGCCTCCAGCAAGGCCAGCAGCGGATCGGCCACGAAGCCGCCGTCGTCGGGGCCAAACTGCCATTGGAGCGAGACGCGCACCGACGTCATGGACACCTCGTCGCAACAAATATGCAAGCCAGTGCATATTAAAGGGCCCCGGACGCGCTAGGCTGCCTCTGCCCCCACGAACGAAGATCCCCGGCCATGGATGCCAAGATCATCCCCCTGCACCCCGAGGGTGCTCCCAGCCGCCAACGTCGTCGGCAAGCCCCCCGTGGACGGCCCGTGAGCCCCGAAGCGCTGCGCGAGGTGCAAGCCACGCTGCAGGGCGTGCTGCCGCGGCGCGACCAGCTCATCGAGGCCCTGCATGCGCTGCAAGACCGCTTTCATCAGCTGCGCACCGACCACCTCGCCGCGCTGGCGCAATGGATGCGGCTGTCGCAGGCCGAGGTGTATGAAGTGGCCAGCTTCTACCACCACTTCGACGTGGTGCGCGAGCGGCCCGATGGCAGCTTCGAAGCGCCGCCGGCGCTGACCGTGCGGGTGTGCGACAGCCTGTCGTGCGAGCTGGCCGGCGCGCATGAGCTGTTGCAACGGCTGCCGGGTCTGCTGGGGACGCACGTGCGCGTCGTCCCCGCCCCCTGCCTGGGCCGCTGTCATGAGGCGCCGGTGGCCCTGGTGCATCAACGCCCGATCGGGCGGGCCACCGCCGCAGCCGTGCAAGCCACCATCGCCCAGGGCCTGCATCACGAGGACATGCCCGCGGCCTTGGGCTTGGACGCCTACCGCGCCCAAGGCGGCTATGCCACGCTGCAGGCCTGCGTGAGCGGCCAGCGCCCGGTGGAAGCCGTGCTGCAGGCCCTGGACGACTCGGGCCTGCGTGGCCTGGGCGGCGCCGGGTTTGCGGCCGGGCGCAAATGGCGCATCGTGCGCGCGCAGCCAGCACCGCGGCTGATGGCCGTCAACATCGACGAAGGCGAGCCCGGCACGTTCAAAGACCGGCACTATCTGGAGCGCGACCCACACCGCTTCCTCGAAGGCATGCTGATCGCGGCCTGGGCCGTGGGGGTGGAGGCCATTTACATCTACCTGCGCGACGAATACCACGGCTGCCGCGCGATGCTGGCCCGTGAACTCGCCGCCTTGCAAGCCGCTGCCCCCGTGCCGCTGCCGCACATCGAGTTGCGCCGCGGCGCCGGCGCGTACATCTGCGGCGAAGAGTCGGCCATGATCGAATCCATCGAAGGCAAGCGGGGCCTGCCCCGGCTGCGCCCGCCGTATCTGGCCGAAGTGGGCTTGTTCGGTCGGCCCACGCTGGAGCACAACTTCGAGACGCTCTACTGGGTGCGCGACATCGTCGAGCGCGGGCCACAGTGGTTCGCCTCGCACGGCCGGCGCGGCCGCAAGGGCCTGCGCTCGTTTTCCGTGTCGGGCCGCGTGAAGCAGCCCGGCGTCAAGCTCGCCCCGGCAGGCATCACGCTGCGCGAGCTGATCGACGAGCATTGCGGCGGCATGCTCGACGGTCACCAGCTGTACGCCTACCTGCCCGGCGGGGCCTCGGGCGGCATTCTGCCGGCCCGCTTGGCCGACCTGCCGCTGGACTTCGACACCTTGCAGCCCTATGGAGCCTTCATCGGTTCGGCCGCCATCATCGTGCTGTCCCAACATGACCGCGCAGTGCAGGCCGCGCGCAACCTGATGCGCTTCTTCGAGGCCGAATCCTGTGGTCAGTGCACGCCCTGCCGCGTCGGCACGAGCAAGGCGCGTGCGCTGATCGAGCAGCCGCGCTGGGACACTGCCTTGCTGGCGGAGTTGTCGCAAGTGATGCGCGAGGCATCCATCTGCGGCTTGGGACAAGCCGCCCCCAACCCGGTGGACTGCGTGATCAAGTACTTTGCCGAGGAGCTCGCATGAATGCGGTGATGTCGCCCGAGGTCGTCATCGACTTCACCCTGAACGGGCAGCCGGTGCAAGCCCGTGCGGGCGAAACCCTGTGGACCGTGGCCCGGCGTCACGGCATCGAAATCCCCCACCTGTGTCATGCCCAGGGCCTGCGCCCGGCCGGCAACTGCCGCGCCTGCGTGGTCGAGATCGAAGGCGAGCGGGTGCTGGCGCCCTCGTGCTGCCGCAGCCCCACGCCCGGCATGGTGGTGCGCAGCGACAGCGCACGTGCGGTGGCGGCGCAGAAGATGGTGATCGAGCTGCTGCTGTCGGACCAGCCGGCCACCCCGCGCACCGGTCGCAACGAGCTGACCGAATGGGCCGCCAAGCTCGGGGTGGGCCAGCCGCGCTTTGCCCCGCGCACGCAACCCGCACCCGATGTCTCGCACCCGGCCATCGCGGTGCACCTGGACGCCTGCATCCATTGCACCCGCTGCCTGCGCGCCTGCCGCGAGGTGCAAGTCAACGACGTGATCGGCCTGGCCGGCCGCGGTGCGCGCACCACCATCGTCTTCGACATGGGCGATGCGATGGGCGCCTCCACCTGCGTGGGCTGCGGTGAATGCGTGCAAGCCTGCCCCACCGGCGCCCTCAGCCCAGCGCAAGGCGCGGGCTTGCAGCAGGCCGATCGACGCGTGGAGTCGATCTGCCCCTACTGTGGCGTGGGCTGTCAGCTCACCTACCACATCAAGGACGAGCGCATCCTGCGCGTCGAAGGCCGCCACGGCCCGGCCAACCAGGGTCGTCTGTGCGTCAAAGGGCGCTATGGCTTCGACTACGTGCATCACCCCCAACGCCTGACCGTGCCATTGCTGCGCCGCGAAGGCGTCCCCAAGCACACCCCGGTCGATCCCGAGCGCTGGCACGAAGTCTTCCGCGCAGCCAGCTGGGACGAGGCCCTGGCGCGCGCCAGCGAGGGCTTGCGCCGCATCCGCGACACGCTGGGGCCGCGCGCGCTGGCCGGCTTCGGCTCGGCCAAGGGCAGCAACGAGGAGGCCTACCTCTTTCAGAAGCTGGTGCGCACCGGCTTTCGCAGCCACAACGTCGATCATTGCACGCGTCTGTGTCATGCCTCGTCGGTGGCCGCGCTGCTCGAAGGCATTGGCTCCGGCGCGGTGTCCAACCCGGTGCGCGATGTCGCACAGGCCGAGTTCGTGCTCCTGATCGGCGCCAATCCCACGGTCAATCACCCGGTGGCCGCCACCTGGATCAAGAACGCGGTGCGCCAAGGCACCAAGCTCGTCGTGGCCGACCCGAGGCGCACCGAACTCGCCCGCCACGCCTGGCGCGTGCTGCAGTTCCGCCCCGACACCGACGTGGCGCTGCTCAACGCGATGATGCACACGATCATCGCCGAAGACCTGATCGACTCCGCCTTCATCGAGGCGCGCACGACCGGTTTCGACGCCCTCAAGGCCCATCTCGCAGCCTACCGCCCCGAGGCCATGGCCCCGCTGTGCGGCATCGACGCCGACACGATCCGTGAAGTGGCGCGCGCCTATGCCACCGCGCGCGCCTCGATGATCCTGTGGGGCATGGGCATCAGCCAGCATGTCCATGGCACCGACAATGCCCGCTGCCTGATCGCGCTGGCGCTGATGACCGGCCAGATCGGCCGGCCCGGCACCGGGCTGCATCCCTTGCGCGGACAAAACAATGTGCAAGGCGCGTCGGACGCCGGCTTGATCCCGATGATGTTCCCGGACTACCAGCGCGTCACCGATGCGGCCGCGCGCGCCAAGTTCGAACGGCTCTGGGGCGTGCCGCTGGACGACCAGCCCGGCCTCACCGTGGTGGAAGTGATGGACGCCGCCTTGCGCGGCGAGGTGCGCGGCATGTACATCGTGGGCGAGAACCCGGCGATGAGCGACCCCGATGCCGAGCATGCGCGCCAAGCCTTGGCCGCGCTGGACCACCTGGTGGTGCAAGACATCTTCCTCACCGAAACCGCCGCGCTGGCCGACGTGGTGCTGCCGGCCTCGGCCTTCCCGGAGAAAACCGGCAGCTTCACCAACACCGACCGACTCGTGCAGCTTGGCCGTCAAGCCCTGCAGCCGCCGGGTCAGGCGCGCCAGGACTGGGAGATCATCCAGTCCATCGCCCAAGGCCTGGGGCTGCCGTGGCACTACACCGACATTGGCCAGGTCTATGAAGAAATGCGTCAGTGCATGCCCAGCCTGGCCGGCCTGAGCTGGGCCCGCCTGCAACGCGAAGGCGCCGTCGTGCACCCCTGCCCGGATGAGGACGCGCCGGGGCAGGCCGTGGTGTTCACCGACCACTTCCCCACGCCCGACGGCCGCGGCCGCTTCGTGCCAGTCGATCTCGTGTCGGCCGACGAACGCCCCGATGCCGACCATCCCTTCGTGCTCATCACCGGCCGCCAGCTCGAACACTGGCACACTGGCAGCATGACCCGGCGCAGCCGGGTGCTCGATGCCCTGGAGCCAGACCCGGTGGGCCTGATGCACCCGCAAGACTTGCAACGCCTGGGCGTGGCCCCCGGGGGCCTGGTCACGCTGCGCTCGCGCCGCGGTGAAGTGTCTCTGTACGCCCGCGCCGACGAAGGCACCCCCGTGGGCACCGTCTTCGTGCCCTTCTGTTATGCCGAAGCCGCCATCAACAAACTCACCAACCCCGCGCTGGACCCCTACGGCAAGATCCCCGAGTTCAAGTACTGCGCCGTCAGCGTGCGCGCCGGCGGCTCGGTGCCCGGCCCCCATCCGACCCGCAGCCCCACGAAGATGTGACCAGATGTAAGGCGAGCCCTCCTCGGGCGTCCCGTTTGCTTCGTCCAAGCCACGCCAGTGCCACGGCGTGCAGCCGCGCGGCAGAACCGCCACACCGTGACGTTTTCTGACACAGCGCGTCACACCGCGGGTGACACTTTGGCGCCCGACACCGGAGAGCTTGCCCTTGGACATCCGCAACGTGGACACGCCCCTGACGCGCGCACGACGTCTGGCGCGGGGTGCCGCCTCATCGGCCGTGATGTGGGTGGCCTTGCTGGGCTTGGCCGCCTGTGGCGGCGGTGCGAGCAGCCCGAAGACCGGCTCGGAGCCGACCGCACCGCCGGCATCCAGCCTGCCCGACCAACCCACCACCCAGCGCGACGCCGTGCGTCTGGCCGATCAGGCCACCTTCGGCCCCACCGAAGCCTTGATTGCCACCATCCGCACCCAAGGCCCGGCCAAATGGATCGCCGAGCAAATGAACCTGCCCATGTCACGCTACACCAGCGGCGGCACCGGCGCCGTGCACCAGCACACCGGCAGCGGCAACTTCTGCGACGGCCGCGGCGCGAACTGCTGGCGCGATTGGTGGTCTGCCACTCCGTTGGTGTGGGACTTCTACCGCAATGCCGTCCACAACCCGGACCAACTGCGCCAACGCGTGGCGCTGGCGCTGCAGCAAATCCTCGTGGTGTCCAACCTCGAGGTCGAAGGCACCTATGGCTTGCGCAACTACCACAACATGTTGCTGGAACAGGCCTTCGGCAACTACCGCGAGGTGCTGCGCAAAGTGAGCCTGTCGCCGGTGATGGGCGACTATCTGAACAATGCCAACAACGACCGCGCCGCGCCGAACGAGAACTTCGCGCGCGAACTGCTGCAACTCTTTTCGATCGGCACCTGCGAGCTCAACCCCGACGGCACGCTCAAAAGCGGCAAATGCATTCCCACCTACGACAATGACACCGTACGCGCCTACGCCTACGCCTTGACGGGCTGGACCTATCCCCCCGGTGGCGCCACCGCCTGGGGCTGCTGGCCGCAGGGCACCCACTGCCGCTATTACGGCGGCGACATGGTGCCCGCGGCGGCCTACCACGACACCGGTGCGCGCACGCTGCTGTCGGGGGTGAGCCTGGCCGCCGGCCACACGGCGCCCCAAGCCCTGGAGGCCGTGCTCGACAGCCTGATGAACCACCCCAACATCGGGCCGTTCATCGGCAAGCAGCTCATCCAGCACCTGGTCACCAGCAACCCCTCTGCGGCCTATGTGCAACGGGTCAGCACCGCCTTCAACACCGGCCGCTTCGACAGCTTCGGCAGCGGTCAGCGCGGCGACCTGCGCGCCACCATCGCGGCCATCTTGCTCGACCCGGAAGCCCGCAACGCCAACCCCGGGCCCGAATTCGGCCGCCTGCGCGAGCCGGTGCAAGTCTTCACCGGCGTGTTGCGTGCGCTCAACGGCCGCACCGACGGCGATGCCCTGGGCTGGTGGTGGGGTGAACAGTTGCGACAGCACCTCTTCCGCGCCCCATCGGTGTTCAATTTCTACCCCCCGGACTACCCCGTGGCCGGCACCGCGCTGGTGGGCCCGGCTTTCGGCATCCACAATGCCAACACCGCCTTGCAGCGCATCAATTACGTGAACTACTTGGTGTTTTGGGGCGGCTCGGCCCCGGCATCCCAAGTGCCCAATGCCGTGGGCACCCGTGTGGACCTCAGCGCCTTTGCATCCGATGCCGACGACCCCGCCAAGCTGGTCGATCGGCTGTCGATGCTGGTGCTGGGCGAGCAGCTACCGGCCGGCCCGCGCAGACTGGTGATCGACGCCGTTTCGGCCTTTGGCCCTGGCAGCAACGAGACCGTGCGACTGAACCGGGTGCGTCAAGCCGCCTACCTGATCTTTGCCTCGCCGCAATACCAGATCATCCGATGAGGCCGCCCATGAAACCACGCACTGCCGCCGAAGCCTGGGTCATGACGCGCCGCCAATGGCTCAAGTTCACCGGCCGCACCCTGGCCGGCGCGCTGGGCCTGGGTGGCCTGGCGAGCTTGCTGCACACCCCCGTGCAAGCACAGTCCGGCTACAAAGCGCTGGTTTGCGTCTTTCTGTACGGTGGCAACGATGGGCTCAACACCATCGTGCCCACCGACACCACGCGCTATCAACAATATGCCAGCGTGCGGGGCCCGCTGGCGCTGCCGCGCAGCGCGCTGATTCCCTTGGGTGGCAGCGATTACGGCCTGCACCCGGCCATGGCCGCGCTGGCACCGGTCTGGAGCCAAGGACACCTGGCCGCGGTGTTCAACGTGGGCCCGCTGTACGCCCCCTTGACCAAAGCCGAATACCGCAATGCGCCGGCCAACTCGCCGCTCATCCCTGATGCGCTGTTCTCGCACTCCGACCAACAACTGCTGTGGGAAGCCGCCAGCACCAGCGCCATGGTGCGCACCGGCTGGGGCGGCCGCGCCGCCGACGCCCTGGCCACGGCCAACCCGGTGATCTCGGTAGGAGGCAACAGCCGCTTCGGCTTGTCCACACTGACCGCTCCCCTGGTGCTGCCCAGCCCTGGCGCCACCTTCGGGCTGGAAGGGCTGAGCGACACCTCCTGGGCACCGGTGGCCGCTCGCAAAGCCGCCGTTCAAGCCCTGTACGCCGGCAACCACCCCCATGCCCTGCTCGACGCCTACATGCGCCAACAGCGCGATGCGCTGGCCGTGTCCGAGCGACTGGGCGCCTTGGTGAAGACCACCCCGTCAGACCCCCAAGCCTCGACCGCGATCAACCAGGCCTTCGCCCCGCTGATCAGCGACGGCAACATCTCCTCCAGCCTCGGCCAGCAGCTCTACCAGGTGGCCAAGCTCATCGAAAGCCGAGCCACGGTGCAAGGCGAACGCCAGATCTTCTTCGCCTCGCTGGGCGGCTTCGACACCCACGGCCAGCAAATCGGCAGCAGCAGCACCACCGGCGAGCATGCCCGCTTGCTCGGCATCCTTGCCCAAGCCCTGGCCTGTTTTCACCAAGCCATGCTCAACCTCGGCTTGGCCCAGAACGTCACGCTCTTCACCCAAAGCGACTTCGGCCGCACCTTCAAGCCCAACAACAGCGCCGGCACCGACCACGCCTGGGGCAACCACCATCTCGTGATGGGCGGCGCGGTGGCCGGCGGCACCTACGGCCGCTACCCCGAACTGGTGCTCGGCGGGCCGGACGACGTGGGCGTGCATGGCTGGGAACAGCACGGCCGCTGGATTCCGACCCTCTCGGTGGACCAATACGCCGCCACCTTGCTGCGATGGTTCGGCGCCAGCGATGCCCAGCTCGACACCATCTTGCCCAACCTGCGCCACTTCAGCCAGCGCCAGATCGGCTTCCTCTGAAGAATCCGACCTCGATCGCCGCACGCGGCTGCGAGCCCATGGTTTGACCGTGACACGGCGGCTTGCCCACAACCTGCCGGATGCACGCGTTCCGTCCCCGGCCCGGACCGCCTGCCTCCCCCTTCGGTACCCCCGATCAAGAGGAATGACCAGCGCTTACATCTTCTGGCAAGGTTTGGTGGCAAACCACCCGCCGGTTCGAGACGACCGTCGGCCACGGCACAGGCCCAAGCTCATCAGCCGCGTTCGCGGCTGCGGTCACTGCCGCTCGAGCGCCCACCGATCGACCGGCCGCAAGGTCAAAACAGCCGTCACTTCGACAATCAGACGCCGAAAAGCCGGTAGCGAAAATCGGAACCACTGCTTCAACGCCGCCCCGGCGCGGCCAGTGACGACGCAATGCACCACTGCGCCGCCCAATAGGTGGACAGCACCCACAACGAAGCCTGCGGCAGCGGATCCAGGAACATGTTGATGGCCAACAGGGCGTCGGAGCACACGAAGAGCAAGCCCCCCAGCGCCGCGCAACCCGCCTCGCGCGAGGCCGGGGCCCCGGCCGCGTGCAGCCACCAGGTGGCCGCCTGCGCGGCCATGGCGGCCAAACAGATCACATAGGCCACCACCGGGAGCTGCAATGCCGCCGGCACGCCCGGCCACAACTGCGCCAGCAGGGCCACGCTGGCCACCCCATAAAACACCCAGGGCTGCCAGACCGCGGCCAGCCGCGTGGTGGACGTGAAGGCCACGAGATACGCCAGATGGGCCAGCAAGAAGGCCGCCAGCCCGGCCACAAAACCGCCCGGCCACATCAACGCGATGTCTCCGGCCAGCGAGAACACCAGCCCCACCAGCACCCAAGTGCGACGCCGCGGCCCATCGCCAGCCCGCGACCAGGCATACGCAATGATGAGCACGGTGGTCAGCGGCTTGAAGACGAAGCGCAACACCTCGGCATCGAGCGCATGCGGCCCGCTGAAGATGGCCAGCAGGGCGCTGGCCACCAGCACCCACGGCAGGGTGTAGCGCCAGGCGGTGGCCCAGGGGATGGCAGTGTGTGTCATGGGCGCCGATTGTGGGTGGCCCACCCGGGTAATGCCACTGGGAATCGCCCGATGAGGGCATGATCGGCTCGTCGATGATGCAGCCGTGGCACCCGAGGCTTCAGTACAACGTCACGGATCGTGACGGTGTGCCGCCCCTGGCTCCCCCCTAAGGGGGGTACTCAAGCGCGCCAGCCCGACGCACGATTCCTTACCAAGAGAAACGCCGGCAGGGCAACCTGCCGGCGTTTCGGGTACGAACTCGGTCTTTCGACCGATTCTTATTGCAGCAACGGCTCTCACCCCGGATAGCTACAACGGGGTGGATTATGCGAAGGGAAAGAATGTCCGACAAGTCCCCCATGAATCTCGGTCCCTTGACGTTCGGGTTCGACATCGGCATCGCCTCGGTCGGTTGGGCCGTACTGGGCGAGAACCGTATCGTGGATCTAGGTGTCAGAACGTTCGAGAAGGCCGAGACAGCGGACCGTGGTGAACCCCTGAACCTGGCTCGTCGCACGGCCCGTTTGATGCGACGCCGCCTGTACCGACGTGCCTGGCGTCTGACCAAACTGGCCCGTTTGCTCAAACGCGAGGGATTGATTCCCGCGGCAGACTTCTTCAAATCACAGCCCGGATTCGTCGACTCGACCTGGTCGCTGCGCAAACAAGGCTTGGACCGCAAGCTGGAACCCATTGAATGGGCGCGTGTGCTTTACCACCTGTGCAAGCACCGGGGCTTCCACTGGTTCAGCAAGGCAGAGGAAGCCAAGGCTGAAGCCGATGCCAAAGGTGAGGGTGGGAAGGTCAAGCAAAGCCTGTCGCGCACCAACGCGATCATGCAGGAGAAGGGCTACCGCACAGCCGCCGAGATGGTACTTGCCGAGTTTCCCGACGCTCAGCGCAACAAGCAAGGCAGCTACGAAAAGGCGCTGTCTCGCGTTTTGCTCGATCAGGAACTCGGCGCGCTGTTCGCCGCGCAACGCTCCCTTGGAAACCCACATGCGGGTGAGGCCCTAGAGAAGGCAATTCGCGGCACAGGTGATCGACGCAGCGGCCTGTTCTGGGAGCAACGCCCCATGCAGTCCGTCCTCTCGATGCTTGGCAAATGCACCTTCGAGAAGGATGAGTTCCGAGCGCCGAAAGCCAGCTTCACCGCTGAGCGCCATGTCTGGCTGACCCGTCTCAACAACCTGCGCGTCATCGTCGATGGTGAATCTCGTCCGCTCAACGAGGCAGAGCGCCGACATGCGCTCCCCCTGCCCTACCAAGCGGGCGAGAAGTACACCTACAAGAACCTGCGTACGTCGCTGGTGAGGTCCGGGTTACTGCCCGACACCTTCCGCTTCGGGGGCTTGTCCTATCCTAGCGAAGCGCAGAAGGAAGCCGGCAAGGCGAAGGACCCGGAGGAGCAGATCCTGGTCCGGCTCCCTGCGTGGCATGCACTGCGGCTGCACCTCAAGAAAGTGGGGCTGGAAGCCGAATGGCAGCAGATGTCGGACGCCGCGCTGGAGGGGCAACCTGATCTGCTGGATGATATTGCCTGGGTACTCAGCGTCTACAAGGACGACGCTGACATCCGCGCAGAACTTGCGAAGCTGCCTTTGCCAGGGGGCGATCGGATGATCGAGGCTCTAATGGCACTGAGCTTCGACAAATTTCATGCCCTTTCGCTCAAAGCGCTGCGCAAGATCGTCCCGCTCATGGAGCTAGGCCTGCGCTACGACCAGGCTGTCGAGCAGATCCCCGAGTATGGGCACCACAGCCAGCGGTTTGTGGCTGGCGGCGGAGAGCACAAGTACCTGCCGCCGTTCTACGAGAGCAGGCGCACCAAAGACGGCAGCATGGAGTTGCGCAAAGACCTGGACGTCCCACGCAATCCTGTTGTGCTGCGTGCGCTCAACCAGGCGCGCAAGGTGTGCAACGCGCTAATCAAGGAATACGGCTCGCCCGCTTCGGTACACATCGAGATGGCGCGAGACCTGTCCCGTCCGCTGGACGAACGACGCGATATCGAGAAACTGCAGAAGGAGTACCGCGACAGGAACGATGCCGAGCGCCAGCGCTTCATCGAAGAGTTCGGCCGCAAGCCCACGGGCGTAGAGTTCGAAAAGTGGATGCTGTACCGCGAGCAGCATGGCAAATGCGCGTACTCGCTTGAGCCGCTCGAACTCGATCGGGTCATCAACGACCCGAGCTACGTGCAGATCGATCACGCCCTGCCCTACTCGCGCAGCTACGACGACAGCAAGAACAACAAGGTGCTGGTGCTGACGCGCGAGAACCAGAACAAGGGCAACCGGACTGCTTACGAGTACCTCACCAGCTTCCCGGGAGGCGAGGACGGTGATCGCTGGCGACAGTTCAAGTCCTGGGTGGAAACGAACAAGTCCTACCGGCAAGCCAAGCGCAACCGCTTGCTGCGCAAAAACTATGGCCCCCAAGAAGCTCAAGGCTTCAAGGACCGCAACCTGAACGACACACGCTACATCTGCCGGTTCTTCAAGAACTATGTCGAGCAGCACCTGCAACTCGCCAGCGACAGCACGGCCCAACGCTGCGTGGTGATCAACGGCCAGCTCACCTCCTTCCTGCGGGCACGTTGGGGCTTATTGAAGATCCGGGAGGAAAGTGATCGGCACCACGCACTGGATGCCGCTGTGATCGCCGCGTGCAGCCACGCGATGGTCAAACGCCTGGCCGACCATGCCAGGCGCAAGGAACTGGAGTACCTGCGTCAAGGCTTCCCCGACCCCGAGACCGGAGAAGTCCTCGACCCCGGCGCGCATCAACATCTGTCCGAACGCTTCCCCGAACCGTGGCCGCATTTCCGCCATGAACTGGAGAAGCGTCTCAAGATCGACTCCGTCGAGGAGCTGCGTGCCGAAATGGCACGGCTCGGGACCTATCCGCCTGAAGCGCTGCAGGCCTTGCGACCGCTTTTCGTCTCACGTGCACCGCAGCGTCGCAATGGGGGAGCGGCGCACAAGGAAACCATCTATGCACAGCCCGAACGCCTGAAGGCCAAGGGCAGCGTCACCCAAAAGGTGCCATTGTCCAGCCTGACACTGAAAGATCTGGACAAGCTGGCCGACCCGCATCGCAACGAGAAGCTCTATGCCGCCATTCGCGCCCGTCTGGAAGCCCATGGTGGCAAGGGAGACAAGGCCTTCCCTCCGAACGACCCGCTGCGCAAACCCGACAAGGAAGGCAACCCGACCGGCCCCATTGTTCGCTCGGTGAAGATGGTCATCGACAAGATGAGTGGCATCCCAGTGCGCGGCGGCATTGCCAAGAACGACAGCATGTTGCGAGTAGACGTGTTTGCGAAGGATGGCAAGTACTTTCTGGTGCCGGTATATGTCCACCACCGCGTCACCGGCCTGCCGAATCGGGCCATCGCGGCATTCAAAGATGAGAGCGAATGGACCCTAATCGATCAGAGCTTCGAGTGGTGCTTCTCGCTGCATCCGAATGATCTGGTCTGTGTGCACCTGAAGAAGGAGCGGTTGACCGGCTACTACGCAGGCTGTGATCGTTCTGGCGGCACGATCAACATTTGGGCTCACGATAGAAATGCTGGCATTGGCAAAGACGGCTTGATCCGCGGCATTGGCGTCAAGACCGCCATCAAGGTTGAAAAGCTCCACGTCGACCTCCTCGGCCGCATCTATCCAGCGCCTCCGGAGAAGCGCCGTGGTCTGGCGTAGCGTGATCATCAACCAGCCGGCTCGCCTGAAGCGCGAGCACTTCTCGCTCGTGGTCGAGCAGGAGCAATCGGCGCGGGTGCCTTTCGAGGACATCGCCGTGATCGTGCTGAACAACCGCGAGATCACGCTGACGCATCCGGTGCTGTCGGCCTGCGCGGAGTACGGCATCGGCTTATATGCCACCGGTGACAACCACCAGCCCAGCGGCGTCTTCCTGCCTTTCCAGAGCCACAGCCGCGCCACGCGCATGCTGCGCCTGCAGCTGGCACTGGACAAGCCCACCGGCAAGCGCACCTGGGCGGCCATTGTGCAGCGCAAGATCGCCAACCAGGCCTTCTGCCTGCAGGTGATGAAGGCCGGCGACCATGAGCGCCTGATGTCCTACGCCCGGCGTGTGCGCTCGGGCGATACGGGCAACATGGAAGCCCAGGCCAGCGCCTACTACTTCCCGCAACTGTTCGGCCACAGCTTCCACCGCAGTCAAGAAAACTGGGTCAATGCCGCACTCGACTATGGCTACGCCGTGATGCGCGGCGCCGTCGCACGTGCACTGGTAGCCCATGGCCTGCTGCCCACCGTCGGCATCTTCCACAGCAGCGAACAAAACGCCTTCAACTTGGCCGACGACCTGATCGAGCCCTACCGACCGCTGGTGGATCTTCACGTGGCCAAGCACCGCAATCCAAACGACGAGGCGAAGCTGGCGCCCGCCGACAAGGCTGCCCTGGTGGCGCTGCTCCATGTGGATGTGGCCATGCCTCGCGGCATGATGAGTGTGCTGTCATCGATCGAGCAGGCTGCGGAATCTTTGGCCCGCATCTACGAAGGCGGCAGCGAGGTGCTGCTGGAGCTACCCCAGATTGTCGGCCTCCAGCAGCACCACCATGAAATGTAGCCATGCAAGACCATGGGCCGAGACACGAGGCGATACATGCGATTGCTGGTGTTCTTCGATCTGCCCGTGACCACCCGCGCCGATCGGCGGGCCTACACGCAGTTCAGGCGATTCCTGCTCAACGACGGATACGACATGATCCAGTTCTCCGTCTATGGCCGTATCTTGAACGGCAGCGACGCTGAGGAGAAGCACATGAAGCGGCTGCTGGCCAACCTGCCTCCAGAGGGGTCGGTGCGGGTCCTGACCGTCACCGAGAAGCAGTACGCCAGCATGAAGCTGCTGGTGGGCCTGCCGATTTTTCAGGAAAAGCAGGTCAACGCCAGCCAGATCGTGCTGTTCTGACCGTTTCATGGAAAAGGAAAACCCGCCCAAGCCAAGCCTGGAGCGGGTTGCCGCGGGCCGTGAGTGTAGCTATCCGGGGTGAGAGAGGGAGCTACAACTCTCTGCGCGCAGGGCGTCACGCTCGGCCCGAGTGTAGCTATCCGGGGTGAGAGAGGGAGCTACAACTGTCGCCCTGGCCGTTCATGGCGTGGCGCGGAGTGTAGCTATCCGGGGTGAGAGAGGGAGCTACAACTGCGCCGGGCTCATAAAGTCACCGATGACTGAGTGTAGCTATCCGGGGTGAGAGAGGGAGCTACAACTCCCGTCGCTGACGCCATCACTCGGTGATTGAGTGTAGCTATCCGGGGTGAGAGAGGGAGCTACAACGTCGCCTGGGGTTCAGGCAGCCGCCGGCAGGAGTGTAGCTATCCGGGGTGAGAGAGGGAGCTACAACTCGTCGGCGAAACCCCTTCACCTTGTCTCAGAGTGTAGCTATCCGGGGTGAGAGAGGGAGCTACAACTGAAGTGCGACGGCCACCGCGTCACGTTTTGAGTGTAGCTATCCGGGGTGAGAGAGGGAGCTACAACATAAAAAGGAGGCTTTCCTTGAGTCGCCCCGAGTGTAGCTATCCGGGGTGAGAGAGGGAGCTACAACCTTCTTGATAGCAGGTGCGCCGCCAGTGGAGAGTGTAGCTATCCGGGGTGAGAGAGGGAGCTACAACTTCGAGGCTGTTGTACTCCTGGTCGAGCCCGAGTGTAGCTATCCGGGGTGAGAGAGGGAGCTACAACCACCTTCATGGATTCCTCGCTCACGCGCTTGAGTGTAGCTATCCGGGGTGAGAGAGGGAGCTACAACCCCAGCCACGGCGGCGGGGACCGAGACCCCGAGTGTAGCTATCCGGGGTGAGAGAGGGAGCTACAACCGTATGCGCGAGAGCGACCCGCACAAGGGCGAGTGTAGCTATCCGGGGTGAGAGAGGGAGCTACAACGAGCCGCTTTGCGATCCCCCTCCACTCCAGGAGTGTAGCTATCCGGGGTGAGAGAGGGAGCTACAACTCGTAGGCCGTGGCATAGCGGACGATGCGGGAGTGTAGCTATCCGGGGTGAGAGAGGGAGCTACAACCATGTCGTAGGCGCTCACGCGCTCCGCCTCGAGTGTAGCTATCCGGGGTGAGAGAGGGAGCTACAACACCGGCCAACGCATGCGGCGCAACAGCAGCGAGTGTAGCTATCCGGGGTGAGAGAGGGAGCTACAACGTCACGGCAGGACAGCATCCGCCATGATTTGAGTGTAGCTATCCGGGGTGAGAGAGGGAGCTACAACCTCTGGAATGCGCACCCCGGGCTTCGCGTAGAGTGTAGCTATCCGGGGTGAGAGAGGGAGCTACAACCCTGCGCCTGGTGCAGGCTCATGAACTCGAGAGTGTAGCTATCCGGGGTGAGAGAGGGAGCTACAACTGGGACTGTCACGTTCAACGCGGACACGAGGAGTGTAGCTATCCGGGGTGAGAGAGGGAGCTACAACTGTTGGGACGCTGGATGTAGCCTTTTCTGAGAGTGTAGCTATCCGGGGTGAGAGAGGGAGCTACAACGCTCGGAATACACGGCCGAACCGATGTCGCGAGTGTAGCTATCCGGGGTGAGAGAGGGAGCTACAACCGCCTCGCTGGCCGGCTCACCGCTGGTGGCGAGTGTAGCTATCCGGGGTGAGAGAGGGAGCTACAACTTTGCTCATCGATATAGAGCACGGTCGAAGAGAGTGTAGCTATCCGGGGTGAGAGAGGGAGCTACAACGCGAAACAGATTAAAACGATAAGCAGGATTGAGTGTAGCTATCCGGGGTGAGAGAGGGAGCTACAACCTCTCACCATCGATTCTTTTACTGCACTCGGAGTGTAGCTATCCGGGGTGAGAGAGGGAGCTACAACCGTTCTTGGGCGATAAATGCAGTTCGTTGCGAGTGTAGCTATCCGGGGTGAGAGAGGGAGCTACAACTCATGAATCGTCCTCGGACGCAAACAGCGCGAGTGTAGCTATCCGGGGTGAGAGAGGGAGCTACAACAAGCCCAGTAACCTGTCCAGAGGACACACCGAGTGTAGCTATCCGGGGTGAGAGAGGGAGCTACAACCGGCTGTCGTCGCGGGCGCACTCTCCACCGGAGTGTAGCTATCCGGGGTGAGAGAGGGAGCTACAACAAGGTCGCACATATCCTCGACGGTGTGCCCGAGTGTAGCTATCCGGGGTGAGAGAGGGAGCTACAACCGCCGTCTTGCCGGTGCCGGGGGCGCCGGTGAGTGTAGCTATCCGGGGTGAGAGAGGGAGCTACAACGGTCAGCAGGGCGGCCGCACGCGGGCCGCCGAGTGTAGCTATCCGGGGTGAGAGAGGGAGCTACAACCAGCTTGCTGGTGAAATGCGACGGGCATCGGAGTGTAGCTATCCGGGGTGAGAGAGGGAGCTACAACTGTGAAGGGCCGGTTCTCCCAGGCCACAGGGAGTGTAGCTATCCGGGGTGAGAGAGGGAGCTACAACCCGCTTGGAACACGGCGCGAGCGACATTCAGAGTGTAGCTATCCGGGGTGAGAGAGGGAGCTACAACTGGGAGCGCGGCACCACGGAAAAGTCCCGCGAGTGTAGCTATCCGGGGTGAGAGAGGGAGCTACAACCAGGGCCTGCACCTCCTGGCGCAGCTGCTGGAGTGTAGCTATCCGGGGTGAGAGAGGGAGCTACAACATGACGTGAAGTACGCTGGCATGTCCACGCGAGTGTAGCTATCCGGGGTGAGAGAGGGAGCTACAACACTGATGTAGCTCTCAGCGTCCGCCAGCCCGAGTGTAGCTATCCGGGGTGAGAGAGGGAGCTACAACGGTCAGCAGGGCGGCCGCACGCGGGCCGCCGAGTGTAGCTATCCGGGGTGAGAGAGGGAGCTACAACTGGTGTTTCAGGCGGCGCTTTTGCAAGAGCGAGTGTAGCTATCCGGGGTGAGAGAGGGAGCTACAACTACTTTAGTTGCCTTGTGTTTGGCTTATTTGAGTGTAGCTATCCGGGGTGAGAGAGGGAGCTATAACGTGCCCTTGATCAGCGGAGCAGCGCCCTACTGAGCAAGGGCACGCGCTGCGCGCGATCTGCTGATGACGTGCAGTCAGTCGTGATACCGCAACTGCGCCGCCAGCGAGGCATCGCCTACCACCTTGTAGACCATCCGATGCTCCTCGGTGATACAGCAGGAGCAGAAACCGGTTGGAGCGTGCTTCAAGGGCTCGGGCTTGCCCAGGCCATCGAAAGGCTCACGCTGGGTTCGCGGATGAGCTTGTCGATGCGCTCCACCATGCGGCGGTCCTGTTTTGCCCGTCGAGGAAGTCCTCCCAGGCGGCTTCGGCAAAGCCCAGCCTCAGTCGACCAGCCCGCGTTCCTGGCCTCCCCGCTGCGGGTGATGATCACAGCTCAAGGTCAGTGCACACCCGATCCATCGTACTGGCCAGGTGGGCGCGGGCGGCAGATTACGTGATGGCATCCATGACAGGCTCCTTGTACGTATACAAGTTTCGCTGCCAAAAGTTCAGCCCTGCTGCCCCGCCCGCTGTGCGGCTCGCAGCGCAAATTCCGCGCGCAGGGCCTTGAGCTTCTCGCGAGGGTCTTCCTTCATGGTCTTTTCGTCCAGCTTCATCTCGCCGATGAAGCGGCTGGGAATGCCCGCGACGAACTCGCGGCCTTTCTTGCGGCGCTTGAGGGTGCTGACCACCAGCGTGGTGCGCGCGCGCGTGATGCCCACGTACATCAGCCGACGCTCCTCCTCCAAGCGCTGCGGGGTCATGTCCTCGTCTTCGCTCTTGAAGGGCAGCAAGCCCTCGTTCACCCCGGCGAGGAAGACATGCGGCCACTCCAGGCCCTTGGCGGCATGCAGCGTAGACAGCGTCACCACGTTGGTGTCGCCGCCGCGCTCGGCCAGGCTCAAGATGACCGAGATCGTCTGCGCCACGTCCAGCACGCTGTGGCGCTCGGTCTCGGTGGTGACGCCCCCTTCGGTGTGCAGCTCGCCGCCACAGCGCCGCGCAATCCAGTCGATGAAGTCCAGCACGTTTTGCCAACGGCTGGCGGCGAGCTTTTCGTTGTCTTCCGCCTCGTAGAGATGCTGCTCGTAGCCGATGTCCTTGAGCCAGTCCATCAGCGCGGGCTTGGCCGCCTCGGCGCCCACGGCATGGCCGAAACGGTACGCCAGGTCGTTCACATAGCGGCCAAACTCATGCAGCGCGCCCACGGCGCGCGCGCTGACGGCGCTGCCCAGCGACTCGGCAAACAAGGCCTCGAACAGACTCACGCGCCACTTGCCGGCAAACTCGCCCAGCTGCGCCAGCGTCTGGTGACCGATGCCACGCTTGGGCGTGGTCACCGCGCGCAAAAAGGCAGGGTCGTCATCGTTGTTGACCAGCAGGCGCAACCACGCACACAGGTCTTTGATCTCGGCGCGGTCGAAGAAGCTTTGGCCGCCCGAGACTTTGTAGGGAATGTTGGCCTTGCGCAAGGCTTGCTCGAACACGCGCGCTTGGTGGTTGGCGCGGTAGAGTATGGCGAAGTCACTCCACTGAACCTGCCCCCCTTGGGCCCTGAGCCCCTGGATGCGGGCCACCGCGCGCTCGGCCTCGTGCTCCTCGTTGTCGCACTCCAGCACGCGCACCGGCTCGCCCTCGCCGAATTCGCTCCAGAGCTTCTTTTCGAAGATCTTGGGGTTGGCGGCGATCACGTGGTTGGCCGCGCGCAGGATGGCGCCGGTGGAGCGGTAGTTCTGCTCCAGTGGAATGACCTTGAGCTGCGGGTAGTCCTGCGGCAAGCGTTTGAGGTTTTCGATGGTGGCCCCGCGCCAGCCGTAGATGGACTGGTCGTCATCGCCCACGGCGGTGAACATGGCGCGCTCGCCCACCAGGGCCTTGAGCAGCTCGTACTGCACGGCATTGGTGTCTTGGTATTCGTCCACCAGCACGTAGCGCAGGGTGTCTTGCCACTTGGCGCGGGCCTCGGCGTCACGCTGCAGCAGCTTCAGCGGCAAGCCGATCAGGTCGTCGAAGTCCACCGCCTGGTAGGCCACCAAGCGTTCCTCATAGCGCTGCATCACGCGGGCGGCCACACGCTCGTCCTCGTCTTTGGCGGCCCGGGCGGCCTGCTGGCTGTCGAGCCCTTGGTTCTTCCACAGGCTGATGGTCCATTGCCAGCGCCGCGCCGTGGCCGCATCGGTGGTGCCGCCAGCCTCGCGCAGGATGGACAGCACATCGTCGCTGTCGAGGATGGAGAACTTTTCCTTCAGGCCCAGTCGGGGGCCATCGGCGCGCAAGATGCGCACCCCCAGGCTGTGGAAGGTGCTGATCACCAAGTGCTGCGCGGCCTTGGCGCCCACCAGGCCACGGGCGCGCTCGCGCATTTCCTCGGCCGCTTTGTTGGTGAAGGTGATGGCCGCGATCTGGCCCGGGGCGTAGCCGGCCTGCAACAGCCGCGCGATTTTGTGGGTGATCACCCGGGTTTTGCCCGAGCCGGCGCCAGCCAGCACCAGGCAAGGCCCTTGCAGGTAATGAACGGCTTCGAGTTGCGCAGGATTGAGGGATGGAGGCTGGGTCGACACGGGGCGAGATGATACCGGCGGCGTTTTTCAGGCCGTCGTCAGGCAGAGTTCGCGCCGGCTTGCGATACTGCGCGCCGCATGCAAGCGATCTTTCAAGTCACTTTCCCGTTTTTCGCCTTGGTGCTGTGCGGCTATGTGGCAGCACGCCGGGGGCTGTTGCCCGAGTCGGCCATCCCCGGGCTGAACATGTTCGTGCTGTTCTTCGCCTTGCCTTGCATGTTGTTTCGTTTCGGGGCGAGCACGCCCTTTGCCCAGTTAGTCAACCCCGTGTGGCTGGGTCTGTACATCGCCTGCGCGCTGCTGATCGTCTTCGTCACCGTGGCGCATTCGCGGGCCCAGGGCATCAGTCTCAAGGACAGCGCCTTCGGCGCCTTGGTGGCCGCGTTTCCGAATACCGGCTTCATGGGCGTGCCGCTGATCGTGGCGTTGATGGGCGAGCGTGCAGCCGGGCCGGTGATCGTCACCATCTTGGCCGATCTGTTCGTGACCAGCTCGATATGCTTGGCCTTGGCGCAAAGTGGGGGCGGCCACTGGCGTGAGAGCCTGGGCAAGGCCCTGCGCGGTGCGTTGAGCAACCCGCTGCCCTGGTCGATTGCCGCCGGCGCGGCGGTTTCGCTGCTGCAAATGACCTTGCCCGGCCCGCTGGAGCGCATGATCGCGATGCTGGGCCAAGCCGCCTCGCCCGTGGCACTGTTCACCATCGGCGCGGTGCTGTGGCGCTCGCAAAAGAATCTGCAGCGGCCCACCCCGGTGTCGGACTACGCGCCCATCGTTTTCATCAAGCTGGTCGTGCACCCCCTGCTGGTGCTGGCTGCCGGCCTGGCGGCGCTACGCCTCGGGCTGCCGCTGGAGCCTCTGGCGCTCACCGCCTTGGTCTTGGCGGCAGCCTTGCCGTCGGCCAGCAATGTATCCCTGTTGGCAGAACGGTTTCAGGCCGACAACGGACGCATCGCGCGCATCATTTTGTGGTCGACCGCCTTGGCCTTCCTGAGCTTTTCCGGGGCGGTGCGTTTGTTCGGGATTGCCCCGACGGCCGCTTGAGCTCGATAGTCATAAGCTATCTGTCATATCGATAGGTTCCATTTCCCATCGTCCGCTTCAGCGCCTATCCTTTCATTGCCGATACCTATCGCGTGATAGGCATCGATAGAAAGGAGCCTGCCATGTTCGACGCCGTCCTGGAAGTTCTGGCTGCGTTGGCGCAGGCCATGTGAGCACGCGGGCCGCCCTTCGGGTGCGACCGCCCTCGTCGAACTCCAACCCCACAAGGAGAGATGCATGACCGCTGAAAGCAAATGCCCGTTCCACGCCGTCGCCGGCGCGGGCACGACGAACAAGGATTGGTGGCCCAACCAGCTGCGGCTGGATTTGTTGAGCCAGCACTCGGAAAAATCCAATCCTCTGGGCAAGAACTTCAATTACCGTGAGGAGTTCAAGAAGCTCGACTATGCGGCGCTGAAGGCGGATCTCAAGAAGCTGATGACCGAGTCGCAAGACTGGTGGCCGGCCGACCATGGCAGTTATGCCGGCTTGATGATCCGCATGGCCTGGCACAGCGCAGGCACCTACCGCATCGGCGATGGCCGTGGCGGTGGCGGGCGCGGGCAGCAGCGCTTTGCGCCGCTGAATTCCTGGCCGGACAACGTCAACCTCGACAAGGCCCGGCGGCTGCTGTGGCCGATCAAGCAAAAGTACGGCAAGAAGATTTCCTGGGCCGACTTGATGATCCTGGCCGGCAACGTGGCGTTGGAGTCCACCGGCTTCCGTACCTTTGGCTTCGGCGCCGGGCGGGAGGACACATGGGAACCCGACAATGACGTGTATTGGGGCCGCGAAACCACGTGGCTGTCCGATGACCAGCGCTACAGCGGCCAGCGCGAGCTGGAAAACCCGCTGGCGGCCGTGCAGATGGGCCTCATCTACGTCAACCCCGAAGGCCCCAATGGCAACGGCGACCCGGTGGCTGCCGCCAAGGACATCCGTGAGACCTTCACCCGCATGGGGATGAACGATGAGGAAACCGTCGCGCTGATCGCCGGCGGCCACACCTTGGGCAAGACGCATGGCGCCGGCCCGGCCTCGCATGTGGGCCCCGACCCCGAAGCCGCCCCGCTGCATGAACAAGGCCTGGGCTGGACCAGCAGCTTCGGCACCGGCAAAGGCAAGGACACAATCACCTCGGGCCTGGAGGTGACCTGGACGACCACCCCGGCGCGCTGGAACAACGATTTCTTCGAAATCCTGTTCAAGTACGAATGGGAGCAAACCCGCTCGCCGGCCGGTGCCATCCAGTGGGTGGCCAAAGGCGCCGACGAGATCATCCCCGGGCCCACGCCGGATTCGCCCAAGCGCAAGCCCACGATGCTGACCACCGACTTGTCGCTGCGCTTTGACCCGGTGTACGAGAAGATCTCGCGCAAATTCCTCAACGACCCGCAGGCCTTCGCCGATGCCTATGCACGCGCCTGGTTCAAGCTGACCCACCGCGACATGGGACCCAAGGCACGCTACCTCGGCCCGGAAGTGCCGAAGGAAGATTTGATCTGGCAAGACCCCCTGCCTGCGCCGGTGCACAAGCCCACGGCGGCCGACATCGCCGATGTGAAAGCCAAGATCGCCGCCAGCGGCCTGTCGGTGGGCGAGCTGGTCACCACGGCCTGGGCCTCGGCCTCGACCTTCCGCGGCGGCGACAAGCGCGGCGGCGCCAATGGCGCGCGCATCCGGCTGGCGCCGCAAAACGACTGGCCGGTCAACAAGATCGCCATGCGCGTGCTGCCCAAGCTGGAAGCCATCCAGAAGGCTTCGGGCAAGATGTCGCTGGCCGACGTGATCGTGCTGGCCGGCGGGGTGGGCATCGAAATGGCAGCCAAGGCCGCCGGCCTGAACGTGGAGGTGCCCTTCACGCCCGGCCGTGTGGATGCCGGCCCCGAGCACACCGACGTGGAAGGCTTCAAATACCTCGAACCGTTCGCCGACGGCTTCCGCAACTACCTGAAAGCCAAGTCGCAGGTGCCGGCCGAGCATTTGCTGGTGGACAAAGCCCAGCAGTTGACGCTGACCGCGCCGGAGATGACCGCGCTCATCGGCGGGCTGCGGGTGCTGGGCGCCAACTACGACGGCAGCTCGCTGGGCGTGTTCACCCACCGCCCCGGCACCTTGACGAATGACTTCTTCGTCAATCTGCTGGACATGTCGGTGCAGTGGCGGCCGGCCGGCGACGACTTCGAAGGCGTCGATCGCAAGACCGGCGCGGTGAAGTGGAAGGGCAGCCGGGTCGATCTGGTCTTTGGCTCGAACTCGGTGCTGCGGGCGCTGTCCGAGGTCTATGCCGAATCCGACGGTCAAGAGAAGTTCGTGCAGGACTTCATCGCCGCTTGGGTGAAGGTGATGAACCTCGACCGCTTCGACTTGTTGTGAGATTTTGCCCAGTGCAACGCAGGGCCTTTGTGGCCCTGCGTTGACAGCGGGCTGCCGTATCGCCAACACTTGAAACCATGTTCACCGCCACGACCGCTTTGCTACTACTAGCCCTACTGGCCACCGCCGTGCTGGCTGGTATGGGTCGTGCCCGGTCCTTCGAGCCGCGTCGAGTCCGCATCCAGGACCCCCCGCGTCGCTGAACATTCCGGTTCTCCCCCATCCCCAGGCCAGCGTCCCCGCTGGCCTTTTTGTTTTCCGTCGATCGTTGCGCCACCCGAGGCCCGTCATGCTCCAGCATCCCGAACGCAAATACCGCCCCTTCGCCCCGGTCAACCTGCCCGACCGCACCTGGCCGAACCAGGTCATCACCCGGCCGCCCATCTGGATGAGCACCGACCTGCGCGACGGCAACCAAGCCCTGTTCGAGCCGATGAACGTGCCGACCAAGCTGCGGCTGTTCCAGCTGTTGGTGCGCATCGGCTTCAAAGAGATCGAGGTGGGCTTTCCCTCGGCTTCGCAGACCGATTTCGACTTCGTGCGCAAGCTGATCGAAGACGACCTCATTCCCGAGGACGTGACGATCGAAGTGCTCACCCAGGCGCGTGAAGACCTGATCGCCCGCACGTTCGAGTCGCTGCGCGGCGCGCGCCGCGCCATCGTCCACCTGTACAACGCCACCGCGCCGACTTTTCGGCGCATCGTCTTTGGCATGAGCGTGGACCAGGTGCGCGAGCTGGCCGTCCACCATGCCCGGTTGGTGCAGCAGTACGCCCAGCGCCAGCCGCAAACGCACTGGACCTTCCAATACAGCCCGGAAGTGTTCAGCGGCACCGAGCTGGAAGTGGCCAAGGACGTGGTCGATGCGGTGATGGACGTGTGGCAGCCCACGCCGCAACACAAGGCCATCGTCAACCTGCCGGCCACGGTGGAGATGAGCACGCCCAATGTCTACGCGGACCAGATCGAGTGGATGCACCGGCACCTGAAGCGCCGCGACAGCCTCGTGCTGAGCGTGCACCCGCACAACGACCGTGGCACCGCCGTGGCCGCCGCCGAGCTGGCGGTGATGGCCGGCGCCGAGCGGGTGGAAGGCTGTCTGTTTGGCAACGGCGAGCGCACCGGCAACGTCGACCTGGTCACGCTGGCGCTCAATCTCTACAGCCAAGGCGTGCACCCGGGGCTGGACTTCTCGCAGATCAACGAAGTGGCTCGCACCGTAGAAGACTGCACCCAGCTGCCGATCCACCCGCGTCATCCTTACGTGGGCGACTTGGTCTTCACCGCGTTTTCCGGCTCCCACCAGGACGCTATCAAAAAGGGCTTTGCCGCCCAGCGACCCGATGCGATCTGGGAAGTGCCCTATCTGCCGATCGACCCGGCCGACCTGGGCCGCAGCTATGACTCGGTGGTGCGCGTCAACAGCCAATCCGGCAAAGGCGGCATCGCCTTCTTGCTGGAAACCGCCTACGGCCTGGTGCTGCCGCGGCGCGCGCAGATCGAGTTCAGCGCCGTGGTGCAAAAAGTGGCCGACGACACCGGCGGCGAGCTCAGCGCGCAACAACTGTGGGAACTGTTCGAACGCGAATACCTGCGCCGCGAGCAGCCGCTGAAGCTGCTGGCCCACCATGGCATGGAAGACGGGGCGCGTGTGGGCCTGCAGCTCGAGGTGGAATTCCAAGGCCAACGCCTGCGCCTGGAAGGCTGGGGCAACGGCCCCTTGGATGCGGCCGTGCACGCCCTGGGCCTGCCGTTGCGGCTGGACAGCTACGAAGAACGCGCCATCGGCTCGGGGTCGGATGCCCGCGCGATCGCCTTCGTGGAGCTGGCCCATCCGGATGTCGCCGGCACCCGCTTCGGCGTGGGGCAAGACACCCACATCGTCACGGCCAGCCTGCGCGCGCTCATCAGTGCGCTCAATCGCATGCCCCTGCCGCTAGAGATGCTGAGCCGGGCTTGGCGCGGGGCCGTCGCTCAAGAACTGCTTCACGCCTGAGCCAGTCCGCAGGCTGAAAGATTCAAGGCATTGGCGCGCTGCGTGCCAGCCGCCGCGGCGCGAGGCTCTACACTGCGCGCTGCATGCGCGCAGGCTTGCGCGGGCCAGCCTGCCGGCGCATGCGCGAATTCGCGCCATGCCGATGCAGCCTGACGACCCCCTGTCCATCCAGCTCTACGACCAGCCCGGCCACCTGATCCGCCGGGCGCACCAGATCGCCGTGGCCCAATTCCACGAGGCCTTGGGCCGCGACATCACGCCCGTGCAGTACGCCGTGCTGCGCGTGCTGCACGAGCATCCCGGCATCGACCAGGTCACCGCAGCGCAAATGGTGGCCCTGGACACCTCCACCACCGCCGACATCGCCGCCCGACTGGAAGCCAAGGGCTGGATCGTGCGCGAGCTGCTGCCGCGCCGCCAGCGGCGCTTGCTGCTCACCCCGGCCGGGCAAGCCCTGTTGGCCGACCTCACCCCCAAGATGCACCGCATGCAGCACACGCTGATGAGCCGCTTGGCCCCCGCCGAGCAGGCCGAATTCATGCGCCTGCTGCGCAAATTCGTGCACCTCGACGCCGACGATCCAGCACCGCGAACCTAGGTCAAACCCTCTCCCTCCTGGGCATCCCAAGGAGTACCATTGGCTCACATTCAGCATACTGAATGACAGGCTTCATCCCCCGCGAGAGGTCGCCCCATGTTTCTGAAGAACACTTGGTACGTCGCCGCCACGCCCGACGAGATCGCCGACAAGCCCCTGGGCCGCACCATCGCGGGCGAGCCGATGGTGATCTACCGCGCCGCCGAAGGCGTGGCCGCCCTGGAAGATTTTTGCCCCCATCGCGGCGCGCCGCTGTCGCAAGGCCGGGTCTGCGAGGGTCGGCTGATGTGCGGCTACCACGGCCTGGTGATGGGCTGCGACGGCAAGACGCTGTCGATGCCGAACCAGCGCGTGCGCGGCTTCCCGGCCATCCGGGCCTACCCGGCGGTGGAACGCCATGGCTTCATCTGGGTGTGGCCGGGCGAGGCCGCTCGGGCCGATGCGACCCTCATTCCCGAGCTGCCCTGGGCGAACGATCCCGAATGGGCCTATGGCGGCGGTCTGTACCACATCCGTTGCGACTACCGGCTGATGATCGACAACCTGATGGATCTGACGCACGAAACCTACGTGCACGCCAACAGCATCGGCCAGAAGGAGATCGACGAAGCCACGCCGCAGACCAAGGTGGAGGGCGAGCACGTCATCACCAGCCGCTTCATGCAAGGCATCATCGCCCCGCCGTTCTGGCAGATGGCTCTACGCGGCCATGGTCTGCCCGACGACCAGCCGGTCGATCGCTGGCAAATATGCCACTTCACCCCGCCCAGCCATGTGATGATCGAAGTCGGCGTGGCCCTGGCCGGCCGCGGCGGCGTCCATGCCGACCCCAAAGACAAGGTCTACGCCATCGTGGTGGACTTCCTCACCCCCGAGACCGAGACCACGATGTGGTACTTCTGGGGCATGGCGCGGCACTTCCAGCCGCAGGATGCCGCACTGACGGCCAAGATCCGCGAAGGCCAAGGCAAGATCTTCTCCGAGGACCTGGCCATGCTCGAGGGCCAGCAGGCCAATCTGTCACGCCACCCGGGGCGCAAGCTGCTGAACCTCAACACCGATGCGGGCGGAGTGCAAGCCCGGCGCATCCTCGAGCGGCTGATCGCCGCCGAGCGCGCAGAACCGGTGGCCGCAGCGGCCTGAGGTCCCTATGAGCACCGCGCCTGCATCGCTGCGCGTGCGAGTGGCACGCAAAGTCATCGAGGCCGAAGACATTTGCAGCTTCGAGCTGGTGGCCGCCGACGGCCGGCTGCTGCCGGCGTTTTCGGCCGGCTCGCACATCGACGTGCACCTGCCCGATGGCCTGGTGCGCCAGTACTCGCTGTGCAACGATGCGGCCGAGACCCACCGCTATCTGATCGCGGTCTTGAAGGATCCGGCCAGCCGCGGCGGCTCGCGCGCGATGCACGAGCGGGTGCACGAAGGCGATGAGCTCATCATCAGCCCCCCACGAAACCACTTCGCGCTGGCGCACGAGGCCCGACACCACCTGCTGCTGGCCGGTGGCATCGGCATCACGCCGCTGTTGTGCATGGCCGAGCGGCTGGCCGCCACGGGCGCGGCCTTCACGATGCACTACTGCACCCGCTCTCGCGCGCGCACGGCCTTCGCGTCGCGCATCGCGGCCTCGGCCTTTGCCGCGCAGGTGCAGTTCCATCATGACGATGGTCCGCCCGAACAGCAGTTCCAGCTCGAGGCCGTGCTGGCAGGGGCCGACGAGCACACCCATCTCTATGTCTGCGGCCCGCAGGGCTTCATGGACGCGGTGCTGGGCGCAGCGCGGGGGCGCGGCTGGCCCGAATCACGGCTGCATTACGAGTTCTTCTCGGCCGAGCCGGTGTCCACCGAAGGCGACCGCCCTTTCGAAGTGGTGCTGGCCAGCAGCGGCCGCGTGGTGCCGGTGGCCGCCGGGCAGACGGTCGTGCAGGCCTTGGCCGCCTGCGGTGTGGACGTGATGGTCTCGTGCGAGCAAGGGGTGTGCGGCACGTGCCTGACCCGCGTGCTCGAAGGCGAGATCGACCACCGCGACGCTTACCTCACCCCCGAAGAACGCGCCTGCGGCGACCAGTTCACGCCCTGCGTCTCGCGTGCCAAGTCGGCGCGGCTGGTGCTGGATCTGTGAGCGCAGCATTGATTTTGCGACTCATTCTCATTTAATATCCAGCTTGTTTTCAGCCAACGCAAGCCACGAGGGCCTCTGCAGCCTAGCCACGCGTCAGCCAGCGATTCTTGAACTCGTCGATCGCGGCAGACTGGTATTCGCCCCGACGACGCCCCTGTCGGAGTTGGTCCATCGTGTGGCCCTTTGTCCCTCGTGTCGGAGCCTGGCTTGCGACACTGGCTTCGTTATGTCTGTTGGCCGCCTGCGGCGGCGGCAATGACACCCTTGAATTGAACAGCAGCGACCCCGCACGCGCGGCGGCCGTATATGGCGTGGCGGCCGTGGGCTCGCCCGTGGCCGGCGCCAAGGTCGAGGTGCGCTGCGTCTCGGGCCCTGTGCTGACTGCCACCACCGATGCCCAGGGCGCCTTCCGTGTCGCTGTCAGCGGCCAACGCGCACCCTGCGTGCTGCGAGTGCAGGGCGGCGCGGTGGACGGCCAGCCGCAGGCCGACACCCTGCACTCCGCCCTCGCCAGCTTCGGGCGGGTCAATGTCACCCCACTGACAGACCTCCTGCTCGCCCGTGTGATCGAAGGCGATCCGGTGGCGTTCTTCGAGTCCTTCGCTGCCGGGCCAGCAGCCCAGCGCCTCAGCCCCTCGGCCTTGACCACCGCTCAGGCTCCCTTGCTGACCTACCTGCAGGCCCTGGGCATGGACACCACGGCCCTGACCGACTTCCCTTTCGTCACGGGTGCGTTCACGGCCACCGCCAGCGATCCGCACGACGCGGCACTGAAGCAGTTGCATGAACGGCTGGCGGCCAATGCCGTGAGCCTGGCACAAGCCCGTGCCGACGTGGCCGTGCTGGCGATGCCGGGCCCCTGCGCCGACGCCACCGGCTTCTGCTGGCCCGTGACCGACTACAAGCTGCTCACCGAGAACCGCACCAACGACAAGGGAGAGCCCGAGGTGAAGTTTCACGAACACGACGTGGACGTGCACATCGACGCTCAAGGCCAATGGGTCAAAACAGTGGTCCTCAAAGCAGACAAGGTGGGCAAGGTCTTCAATTTCGATCTCACCCGCCCCCTGTCCTTCATCGACCGCTACCGCCCTGGCAACGGGCCGGACTGCAGCCCAACCTTGCCTGCGGGCGAAGCCTGCTACCAGGCCGTGCATGCGGCCGTGCTGATGGTCTGCGGTGCTGCGCACGGCGACGATTTCGTGATGCTGCCTGCGACCACCGTGCAGAAGGACAGCCTCGACGAAGTGAAGAAGGGCGATCCCTCAGCCCTGTACGGTCTGCAGTTCGAGCGTGTCGTGGCCTGCACCCCGACCTCGTCGAGACTGATCGTCGATGCCACCGGCCAGGCCTGGGACGAGGCCGGTACGCCCTTGGGTGCCGTGAGCAACCTCATTGGCAAGACCGCCGACAAACTGCTGGAGCGCAAGTTCTGGCGCGTGAGCCACGCTGGGCAAACACGCTACATCGGTATCGAGTCCGGCCGCGTCGGCGGTCAGCCTCATTTCGCCGTGCTGGTGTCGCAATGAGAACCTGCCCCGACTTGCGCACGCCGATCGCCGCTGCTTTCCTCGCCACGCTGGGATCGGTTCAGGCTCAGAGCCTCGAAGAGATCGTCGTCATTGGCACCCGCGCGGAAACCCAAGCCCGCATCGCCGCTCCCAACCCGGTGGTGGTGGTGGGCCGCGATGAGATCGACAAGACCAACGATCTCACGCTGGGCGACTTCCTGCGTCGTCTGCCTGGCATGAGCTTTTCTGGCCCGGCCGGCAACATCAAGGACATCCGCCTGCGCGGCATGGACAAGGGCTACACGCAGATCCTGGTGGACGGCGAGCCCTGGCTGAGCAGCACCAAGGAACGCCAGGTGCAGGTCGACCAGTTGCCCATGAGCATGGTCGACCGCATCGAGATCCATCGCAGCCCCCTGCCCGACCTGCCGTCCGACGGCATCGCCGGCACCATCAACGTGGTCCTGCGCCGCGTGGAAGGCTCCGAGGTCAACATCAAGGTCGGCGCGGGCCACACCTTCGGCCGCCAGGACCAGGAGCCTCAGGGCACCGTGCAGATCAATGCCGCACGCAGCTGGGAGAACGGCCTGGCCGTGGTGCTGCCACTCAACCTCAATCGCCGCCACGAACTCAAGACCAAGCCCAAGATCGTCGAGACCTTTGACGCAACCACGGGCACTCGCACCGGTCTGAGCGAGGAATACGAGATCGAGAACAACCGCGTGCACGAATTCACGCTCGGCCCTCGGCTGGTCTATCGGCCCGATGAAAGCGACACCTTCACGCTCTCGGCCTTCTACAACCTCAATGACGGCGCCAAGCACAAGACCGTCGACAAATACAGCTTCAGCGACCCGGCTGCGGGGACGGGCTTCGTGCGCGACAGCAGCGCCAATGAGGAAGAGGACAAGGACCTCACCACGAAGCGGCTTTCCGGCCAGTGGCAGCGGCGCGTGAGCGACTCGCTCAGCACCCAGCTGGGATGGGTGTGGCAGGCGGCCGAGGAAGACAAGGTCAAGTTCAAGGACAACTTCGACGGCGGCGGCACACGCACCGGCACCGAGACCGAGGACGCCCGAGTGCGCGCCCGCAGCCGCAAGCTGCACATGAGCACCCGCTACGCCGGCTGGGAAGACCACACCCTCGCCCTGGGCCTAGAGTGGCAGCGCGATGCCCGAGTGGACGACAAGCTGAAGAACGGGGCGTCCCAGGTCAGTGATTCCTGGGACATCGACGAAACCCGCCAAGTGCTCTTTCTCCGCGACGACTGGGCCTTTGCGCCGGGCCATGTGGTGGCCGGAGGGTTCCGCGCCGAGCGCCGCGAGGCCGCCTCGGTCGACCAGGACGGCGTGCGCCGCGACGGCCAAAGCTTTGCACTGAACCCCAGCGTGGCCTGGCGCTGGAGCTTTCGGCCCCACTGGCGGCTGCGTTTAGGTGCAGCACAGACCCTGAAGCCGCCCAAGTTCGATCAGCTCAGCTCGGTGATCACTTCGGGCGATGGCTCGCTCAGCAGCCCCTACGTGGTGGGCAACCCCGACCTGAAGCCCGAACGCTCGCGCGGCCTGGACCTCGGCCTCGAAACCGACTTCCAGGGCGGCAACGGCTTTGCCGCCCTCAACGTGGGTGAACGTCGCATCCGCAACATGATCGCCAAGGAAACGCGGCTGGAAGACGACGGATTCTTCTACAACCGTTACTACAACGTGGACGGCACGAGCATCGTGCGCACCATCGAGCTCGATGGCCGTTTCGACTTGCGCGCTCTGGGCCTGAGGCATGTGGCGCTGATGGTCAACTACACGCGCTTCTTCTCACACAAGGCCGGCAGCTCCGAACCGCTGTCCGACCAACCGCATTACGTGGTCAACACCGGCATGGACTGGCGCGTGCCTGCGTGGAGGACGCTGTTTGGCTGGCGCTACAACTACCAGGGCAAGATCTTCAAGAAGAACACCGACACCGAGTCGCCGCTGCACCTGCTCGATGTCTTTGCCTACTGGGACATCGACCGCACATGGTCGCTGCGCGTCTCGGGCACCAACCTGCTGGATGCCCGCAAGACCAAGCTCAAACAAACTTACAACGGCGCCGGCCAGCTCACAGCACGTACCCGCGAGCAGGAGGCCGGCGGCCGCAGCCTGCTCGTGACCCTCGAGGCCCGCCTCTGACCCCCACGAAAGGACCTGCCATGAAGACACGTTTCGGATCGTTCCGCGGCTGGCACATCTGGCTGAGCATCGCCCTGTCCCTGCCCATCCTCATCGTGGGCCTCACGGCAGTGTTCATTGCCCACGACAAGGCCCTGAACCTCAAGTCGTTGCACATCCCGGCGGCCTGGTCGCCGATGTCGCAACCGGCTATGCTGCATCGCAACGACACCGAGGTGCGTTCGCTGTGGGGCGAAGCCGGCGGCACCCTATGGCTGGGCAGCAAGACAGGCCTGTACCGTGTGGGCAACGATGGCGTGCCCACGCAGATCGTCGGCCCCTATGACGTGCGCGCCCTGCAAGGCGCGGGTGCGGCCGTGCTGGTGGCCGCCAAGAACGGCCTGTGGCGCGTCGAGCCCGGCGAGATCTCGGCGCAGCTTCTCCATGAAGGCGACTACTGGTCGTTGGCGGCCACAGCGCAAGGCTTGCTGGCCGTGCCCAAAGAAGCCGATGCCCAGATCAGCCTCGACGAAGGCCGCAGCTGGCTCACATGGCAGCCCGCCGTCAAGGCCACCGAACAACTCGCTGCGACGATGGCGATGCAGGCCGAGAACGGGCAGCGCACGATCACCCTGTCCAAGCTGGTGATGGACCTGCACACCGGCAAGGCCTTCTTCGGCAAACAGTATGAATGGATCTGGATCGACATCGTCGGTCTGGCCATGGTGCTGCTCACCGTCACGGGCCTGGTGATGTGGTGGCGCAGCCAGCGCCGCAAGGTGACGCAACTGGAGGCCAGCCAGCGCCCTGCGGAACAGCCCCAGGTTGGCTGAGTCATTTCCGATGTGGATCGCCTACGGCCTGCTGGGCGTCTCAGCCGCCGCCCTGCTGTGGGCAGCTTTCATTTTCGGACATGGCCTGGTGTTGGCCTTGCAAGGCCGTCGGCTCGATCGACAACGCCACTCCACCACACCACAGCCTTGGCGCGTGGTGGCGCGCAAGGACCACGGGGCCTGCATCCAATTGTGGCTGCATGCCTGTCGAGGCCGCTGGCGTTGGTGGCGCGGCAACATTCGTGGCGGCCAATACCTCACGCTGCAAGTCGCTTTGCCCAGTGGCCCGCAAAGCCGCCGCTATTCGCTGGCAGCCCTGCCGCACTGGAGCTGGCGCCACCTGGCTTGGCTGCATGAGCTGGCCATCAAGCGCGAGCCTCTCGGGCAAGTCTCGACATGGCTGCATGACCATGCCCATTCCGGTACCGTCATGTGGGTTCTGCCGCCGGCCGGGCATTTCACCTGGCCGAAGACATTGCAGGGTGAACAAGTGCTCGTGGCCGGTGGCATCGGCATCACTCCGATGCGGGCCTTGACGCAGGAATGGCTAAGCCGCGGCTGCCCCGTGCCATTGACGCTGGTCTGGTCGGTGAGGAACATGAGCGAATGGATGGACTATCGTTCCCAGCTCGAAGCCTGGGCCGCTCGGCACGAGCGTCTGCGCTTCATTCCCATCTTCACAGGTCACGACGAAGCCTGGCGCGGCCTCAAGGGACGTCTGACCGGTACACGGCTGCTGGCGTTGAGCCAAAGCGGCCGCCCCGCCGGCGTATGGATGTGCGCCTCTTCGACCATGATGGACAGCTTGCGCACTCAGTTGCGGCAGGCCGGGGTGTCTGATGCAGACATCCACTTCGAAGCTTTCACCGCGCCACCCAACTCAGACACAGCCACCTACCTGCTGCATTGGGCCGATCGCCCCGTCCCCTTGCGCTTCGACGGTCAACCCAGCCTGCTGGCCGCCTTGCTGGAACAGGGTATCGCCATAGACCACGACTGCCGCAATGGCAGCTGCGCTCGATGCCTGGTGCGCGTGCTCGAAGGTTCGGTACGGCAGGTGCTCAGCCCCGAAGCACGGCAGCCCGAAGGCTGGGTGCTGTCGTGCTGCGTCGTGCCCTGCACGGCCCTGCGCCTGGCTGGTGCGGCCCGCGGTCCTTGAAAAAGGGATCTGGACCGGGATTGCCCCCCACACCTTGGCTTCACCAAGAACCACCCGGCGGCACAATGCCAGCCGTGAAACTGTCGCTCAAACTGAAAGTGGCCTTGATCGCCACCACCGCCGTGGTGGCCTTGGCCGCGCTCGTGGGTTGGCAGCAGGATCGCCGGCTGGCCGAGGACTTCCGTGCGGTGTTGGCCGAGCAGCAAGACGCCCTGGCCGAATCGATGGCCGACCACTTGGGCGACAAATTGCACACCTATCTGACGGTGCTGGAATCAGCCGCCGCGCAGCTGGACGAAGCGGTGCTGACCGATGCAGAGGCGCGTCAGCGGTTTGTCTCGCGGCCTTCGCCGCTGAAATCCTTGTTCGACGGGCTGGCCATCGTCGATTTGCAGGGCGACTTGATCACCAACGAGCCGCCCCTGCCGCCCGGCCACCGGATCAACGTGGCCGACCGGGAGTATTTCCGCCGCGCGCTGGCCGAGCAGCGCAGCTTGGTGTCCGAACCGGTGCAAGCCCGCACCGGGGCCGGCCCGGCGGTGCTGCTGGTGGTGCCAGTGAAAGACCGCCAGCAGCGTCTGCAAGCCTTGCTGGTGGGCGGCTTGCGTCTGCTGCGCTCCAACCTGCTGGGCCTGATGGCCCAAGCGCCGGTGGGACGCACCGGGCATTTCGAGATCGTCACCCGCGGCGCGCCGCCGGTGTACGTCATCCACCCCGATCCGGCGCGCATCCTGCAGCCGGCCGACGCCTCGGCCTCGAGGTCAGACGGCGCCGTGATCACCCGCAAGCTCATTGCGCTGGCCGACTGGGAGCTGCGCGTGGTGCTGCCCGGCTGGGAAGTGGCCGCGCCGGTGCGCGAAGCACAGCGCACCCTGTTGAAAGAACTGGGACTGTACGCGCTGGGGGCCGCTGCCCTGAGCTGGCTGCTGCTGCGCTGGCTGCTGCAGCCCCTGACCACCTTGCACCGGGCCATCCACAAACTGCGGCGCGACCCGCAGGCCCAAGTCCGTCTGGACACCCGCAGCCGCGACGAACGCGGCGACCTGGCGCGCGATTTCAAAGCCTTGCTCGACGAGCTGCGCATGCGCCAGCAGGAACTGCACGTGCTGATGCAAGCCGCCCCGCTGGGCTTGTTCCGCGCCAACACGCAAGGCGACATCGTCTACGCCAATGAGGCCTATCTGCGCATCCATCGGCTGCAGGCGCAAGACATGGCCCGCGGCTGGCTGAGCCTGTTGCCCGAATCGCAGCGCGAAGCGGCCTGGACGGCTTGGCAGCGCATCGTCCAGGCGGCCCAGGCATGGCACATGGTGCGCACCCTGCAAGGGCCCGATGGCCGGCCGCTGATGTTGTCCGTGCATTGCGCGCCGCTGTTCGAGGATGGCCAGCCTGCGGGCATGGTGGGCACGGTGGAAGACATCACCGAGCAGGTGCAGGCCCAAGACGCCTTGCGCACGCTGACCTCGATTTTCGATCACACCGCCGACTACGTGCTGCAAACCAATCCGCAAGGGCAGATCACTTATCTGAACCCCGCCGCCCGCCGCAAGCTGGGCTTGCGCCTGGACCAGCCCTTGGACGGCCTGCACTATGCCCAGTTCAACACCCAGCAGACCAACGAGCTGATCGCCCGAGAGGTCTTGCCCGCCGTGCGTCGGGACGGACTCTGGCTGGGCGAGACCAGCTTTTACGACGCCGCGGGCGCCGAGGTGCGCGTCAGTCACTTGGTGCTGGCCCACCGCGATCCGCAAGGCCGCATCACGCACTTCTCTGGCGTGCTGCGCGACATCACCGCCGAGGCGGCCGCCCGGCAGGAAGTGCAGCGCCAAGCCGCCACGCTGCGCTCGGTGGCCGAGCATCTGCCGGTGATCGTCGGCGTGGTCGGCGGCGACGGCCGCTACCGCTACGTCAACCGGGCTTACGAACGTTGGCTGGGCCGACCGGCCGAGCACATCGTCGGACGCCCCCTGGCCGAAGTGCTGGGCCCACAGGAATACGCCCGCAGTCAACCCTGGGTGGAGCGCGTGCTGGCCGGCGAGACCGTCAGCTTCGAAAAAGACTTTCCCGAGCGCCGCACTCACCGGCATCTGTCCATCCATTTCATCCCGCTGCGGCTGGACGACGGCCGCATCGACGGCTTCGTCGGCATGGCGCAAGACATCAGCGAGCAGCGGCAGGAGACTTTGCGCCTGCTGAACCTGGCGCACACCGATCCCTTGACCGGCGTGCTCAACCGTGCGGGCTTCGAAGCCGCCCTGGCGCGCCATGCCGCCCAGGGCACGCGCCTGGCGGTGCTGTACCTGGACTTGGACCGCTTCAAGCCGGTCAACGACGAGCACGGCCATCCGGTGGGCGACGAACTGCTGCGGCTGTTTGCCGCGCGGCTGGCGCGCCTGGTGCGCCCCAGCGACACGGTGGCCCGTCTGGGCGGCGACGAGTTCGCGGTGCTCTTGCCCGGCATCGACCGCATCGAACAGGCCCAAGCCGTGGCCGACAAGGTCTTGGAAGCCGCCCACCAGCCCTTCACCGTGGGCCAGCTGCGGCTGCACATTGGCGCCAGCGTGGGCATCGCTTGGGGGGTGCCGGGGCCCGACGGCGGCCGCGCGCTGGTCGCGCAGGCCGATGCGCAGCTCTACCGCGCCAAGCAAGAAGGGCGGGGCCGCTACGCGGCCGCCGCCGCAGCCGCCTGAGCGGAGCGTTCAGTCTGCGCGCCGCCAGCCGCCGCCCAGGGCCTTGTACAGATCGACCGCGGCCACCAGCCGGGCCAGCCGGGTTTGCGCCACGGTGTCCTGGGCCGCAAACAAGGTGCGTTGGGCGTCCAGCAAAGTGGCCAAGTCATCCACCCCTTCGCGATAGCGGCGTTCGGCCAGCTGCAGCGCCCGCTGTGCCTCGTCCACCAGGGTGCGCTGGATGCGCTCTTGTTGCGCCAGCCGGGCCGCCTGCGTCAAGGCCAGCTCCACCTCTTGCAAGGCCGTCAGCACGGCGGCCTGGTACGCCTGCACGAGCTGGCGGCGTGTGGATTCGGCCAGTTCGAGCTGCACTTGGCGCCGTCCGCCGTCGAACAGCGTCTGCGCCAACGATGCCGCCAGCGAGGCCGAGGCCACCGGCTGGCTGAACGACACCAACGCCGCCGACGCCCAGCCGGCCGAGCCCGACAGCTCGAACGAGGGCAGCAACGCCGCCCGGGCGGCGGCCACGTCGGCATCGGCCGCCGCCAAACGAGCCTCGGCAGCCGCCAGGTCGGGCCGGCGCGTGAGCAACTCCGAGGGCAAGCCGGCAGCCACTTCGGGCACTTGCAAGGCCTCGAAATCGGCCGCCGGCACGGCAAAGTCCTGCGGGGCACGCGCCAGCAACAAGGCCAAGGCATCTTCGGTTTGGCGCAGCTGCTCTTGCAGCGGCAGCACCGCGGCGCGCTGGCTCAGCACCGTGCTGCGCTGGCGGCTGAGGTCCAGCGCCGAGGCCGCGCCGTTGCGGTAGCGCACCTCGACGATGCCCAGCAGCCGCTCGGCCACGGCCAGGTTGTCCCTGGCGATGTCCAGGCGCAGCCGCAAGGCCAGCACCTGGAACCAGGCTTGGGCCACGCGGGCGGCCAGGCTCAAGCGGGCGCCGTCGAGGTCGAAGCGGCTGGCCTGCCAGCTGGCTTGGGCGCTGCGGCGGCCGGCGGCCAGACGGCCCCAGAGATCCACTTCATAGCTCACCGACAAGCTGGCGCTGCTGGACTCGCTGCGGCTGGACGGCGCATCCCCGCCGTCACTGCGCGTGGCCGAGCTGCGCAGGCCCGCCGTGACCGTGGGCCAGCGCGCAGCGCCTGCACTGCGCAGCTGCAACTCGGCCTGCACCACCCGTTCGGCGGCTTGGGCCACGTCCAGATTGGCTTGCAGGGCCTGATCGATCAAGGCTGGCAGCGCCGGTGCGCCAAACGTCCCCCACCACTGCACCGCATCGGCCCGCAGGTCTGCGGCCGACGGGGCGCTCGCGCGCCAAGCCTGCGGCAGCGCCAGGTCGGGGCGGGCCGCCGGCGGTGCGACGGCGCACGCGGTCAGGCTCAGCGCCAGGCTCAGCACGAGGGGCCGGACGGCCCAGGTCGAACGGGTGGGAAACGGTCGATCACGCATGTCATTGGGCCGCCAAGGCCACCACGGGATCCAGACGCGCGGCCTTGCGCGCCGGCAGGAAACCAAAGACCAGCCCGGTGGCAAACGCGCATCCAAAGGCCAGCAGCACCGGCAGCGCGGTCACCTGCACCGGCACCTCGAAGGCCGCCAGCACGGCCGCCACGGTCAAGCCCAGGCCGACGCCCACCGCCCCGCCCAAGGCCGTGACCACCAGGGCTTCGATGAGGAACTGCTGCATGATGTTGCGCTCGCGCGCGCCGGTGGCCATGCGGATGCCAATCTCCCGCGTGCGCTCGGTCACCGACACCAGCATGATGTTCATCACCCCGATGCCGCCCACCAGCAGCGAGATCGCCGCAATCGAGCCCAAGAGGATGGTCATGGTGTTGGCCGTTTGTTCGGCCGTCTCGATCACCGAGGCCATGTTGCGAACCTGGTAGTCCACCAGGCCGTGGCGCTCCAACAGCAGCATCTCCACGTCTTGCTGGGTCTGATCGATGCGGCTGACGTCCTGCACCGCCACGGTCACGTTGCGCAAATGGCGCTGGCCCGACACACGCAGGCTGCTGGTCTCGAAAGGAATGAAGATCACATCGTCTTGATCCGAGCCCATCGGCGAGGCCCCGCGCTCGGCCATCACGCCGATGACTTGGAACACCAGGTTGTTGACCAGCACATACTGGCCCAGCGGATCCTCTCCGTCGGGGAAAAGCGCCCGCGCCACGGTTTGGCCCAGCACGGCCACGGCCGCGTAGTTGCGGGCATCCTCCGCCGAGAAAAAGATGCCGCGCGCCACCGGCCACTGGCGCGCCAGCGGAAACAAGTGCGAGGTGCCGTTGGCATAGGTCTGCAAGTCCTGATGCCCATAGCGCACGGTCACCGACGTGTTTTGCTCCGGGATGGCCGCCAGCACATTGGGCACTTCGGCATTGATGGCCTGCACGTCCTCGTTCACCAGTGTGGTGATGCTCCCACTGCCGCGCTGGTTGGGCGCGCCGGGGCGCACCAGCAGCAGGTTCGAGCCCATGGCGCTGACGCGCTCGAGCACCTGCTGCTTGGCACCATCCCCGATGGCCATCATCGCGATCACCGAAGCCACACCGATGACGATGCCCAGCAACGTCAGCACCGAGCGCAAGACATTGCTGCGCAGCGAGCGCCAGGCCATCTTGGCCGCCTCGACGACCTCCGCCGCCCAGGGGCTGTCCCCTCCGGGGGGCGACGGCGGCTGGATGTCATCATCGCCTCCCGGCAACAGGGCCTCGGGCCGGCGCGGGCGCGTGCGGTCGGCCACGATGCGGCCATCCTTGATCTCGATGATGCGCTGGGCATGCTCGGCCACCTCGCGCTCGTGCGTGATCAGGATCACGGTGTGCCCCCGCAGCCACAACTGGGTGAGCAGCCGCATGACTTCCTCGCCGGTGCGGCTGTCCAGCGCGCCGGTCGGCTCGTCGGCCAACAACACGCGCCCGCCGTTCATCAGCGCACGTGCGATCGACACGCGCTGCTGCTGCCCGCCGGAGAGCTGGTGGGGCCGATGGTGCACCCGCTCGGCCAAGCCCAAATCGCTCAACAGCGCGCGCGCCCGGGCATGACGGCGCGCCGGCGGCAAGCCCGCATAAATGGCCGGCACCTCGACATTCTCCAAGGCCGTGGCGCCGGCAATGAGGTGGTAGCTCTGAAACACGAAGCCGAAGGCCTCGCGGCGCAGGCGGGCCAGCTCGTCGCGATCGAGCGTGCCGACCTCGCGGCCCTCGAAGCGATAGCTGCCGGCGCTGGGGCGGTCCAGACAACCGAGGATGTTCATCAGCGTGGACTTGCCCGAGCCCGAGGCGCCCATGATCGCGACGAACTCGCCCTCATGGATCTCCAGATCGATGCCATGCAAGACCTGCACGGCTGCCTCGCCCGCGTTGTAGATGCGCGTGACCCCCGACAGCGCGATCAATGGCACGGCCCCGGCCGCACCCGCCGCGGACCCCAACGCGCCCTCGGACTCTCGCTTCATCGCCGTGGCCCTCCCAGACCCCATGGGCCGGGGGGCGGCCCACCGGCACGCTCCCGATCGCTGCCGCGCGTGCGCGCCTGGCGCTCGCCGACGATCACCTCCTCGCCCACGCGCAGCCCAGACAGCACCTGCACTTGCACCCGGTTGCTCACCCCCAGCTCGACGCGGCGCTCTTCGATGCGCCCCTGCGCATCGATCACCCGCACCAGCCCCCAGCGCGGCGCGCCCTCCTCCGCGGCCATGGCCCGATGACGCTCGCGCAACGCCTGGCGCTGCTCGGGGCTGAGCCGCTCCAGCGCCTGGCGACGTTCTTCCGGCGTCATGGCCGCCAGGGCCGCGCGGCTGGGCAGCCCATCGGCGGCAGCGGTCATTGCCACGGCCCTGGACGTGCCTGCGGCGGCCGGCGCCGCCTCGCCCGCGCCGGCACGCGATGGGCTCGTCACGGCGGCTGCCGGCACCCACAGCGCGTCACGGGCAGCCGCCGCGACGAAAAAGACCTGCGCGGTCATCTGCGTCATCAGCGTCTGATTGGGGTTGGGCACGTCGAACAGCGCGTTGTAGAGCACCACGTTGTTCGTCACGGTCGGCGTGGGTTCGATCTTGCGCAGCTGGCCATGCCAGCGCCGCCCTTGCCCGCCCAGGATGGTGAAGTAGGCCGGCATGCCGATGCGCAACTTGCCCACATCGGCCTCGGACACCTGGGTCTGCACCGTCATCGTCGACAAATCGGCAATGCGCATCAGAATGGGCGCCGACTGGTTCGTGTTGAGCGTCTGGCCGCGGCGCGCGGAGATCGACACCACCGTGCCGTCCATCGGTGCATAAATCTTCGAGAACCGCAGATTGGCCTCGTCGGCGCGCAACGTGGATTCGGTTTGATCGATCTGGGCTTTCAAGGCCTCGATCTGCGCGCGCGCGGCCGCCAGGCTGGTTTCGGCCTGCTGCAAGGCGTCTTGGGTGGTGGCGTCGGCGGCCATCAGGTTTTTCTGGCGCTCATACTGGAGTTGCGCCAGCCGCAGCTGGGCCTCGCGCTCGACCATGGTCGCGCGTTGATTGCGCAGCAACGCACGGCGGGCATCCACATTGGCTGCATAGACGGTGGCATCGATCTCGGCCAACAAATCCCCCTTGGCCACGATGCTGCCCACCTCGACATGGAGATGCTGCAACTGGCCCGACACCTGTGCGCCCACATCCACATAGTCGCGCGGCTGCAGCGTGCCGGTGGCCGTCACCAAGTCCTCGATATCGCCTTGCTGCACCTTGGCGATTTGGTACAGCTCGCGCGGGTCCGGCGCGCGGCCCAAGCGCTGCCAGCCCCACGCGGCCAGCGCCAGCGCAGCCACCAGCATCGCCGCAGCGATGGCCCAGCGGCGGGCACGGCGGCCCCGGGCCGCCAACGCAGTCATGGCAACGGGCATGATCGAAAACAAAGCAAAAGGTTGGTCCAAGGGCCCCGGCCGTTCCCGGCGGCGGCATGCAACCCCTCCAGTGTGGCAGCCTTGCGTGAAGCCTGGCCGCCTGCTCTGGGAAGTTTTGTAAAGCCTGGGGCCATGCGGCGCGGCCGGCGAAGCGCTGGCTCAAATCGTCAGCGGATCCACATCCACCGCCCAGCGCAGCACCCCCTTGTGCTGGCCGCGCAGCCCGTGCAGGCGGGGGCACCATTGCGCCAAGAACTGCTGCAGCAGCGGCCTGGAGGCCGACTCCAACAGCATCTGCGCCCGCTCCACATCGGCCACCCGCGGCAGACTCATCGGCACGGGCGGATAGATCGTCAGCCCCTGGGGCGGCGCGGCCAGCTCCGCGGCCGCCGCCAGCCATGCCTGGGCCGCCTCCTGGGTGCGCGCCTCGGCCCGCAGCAAGGCCAGATGCGCATGCGGCGGCAACCCGGCCATCGCGCGCTCGGCCAGCAAGCTGGCCGCAAAGGCCTCGTAGTCGTGGCTGCGCAGGGCCTGGTACAGCGGATGGGCCGGATGCCAGGTTTGCACCAGCAGTTCGGCCCGCCCGGCCTGCGCGGCATCCCGCCCGGCCCGCCCGGCCGCCTGCATCAGCAGCGCAAACAAGCGCTCGCTGGCGCGGAAATCGCTGGAGAACAAGGCCGCATCCGGATTGACCACCGCCACCAGCGTCACCCTGCGAAAGTCATGCCCCTTGGCCACCATCTGCGTGCCCACCAGGATGTCCACCTCGCCCGCATGCACGCTGGCCAGCCGGGCCTGCAGCGCCCCCTTCCCGCGGGTCGTGTCTGCATCGATGCGCGCCAGCCGCGCCTCGGGCAACGCCGCGGCCAGTTGCTCCTCCAGCCGCTCGGTGCCACGGCCCACCGGGCGAATGTCCGGATTGCCACAGTCCGGGCAGGCGCGGGGCACCGGCTGCGTGAAGCCGCAGTGATGGCAGCGCAGGCTGCGGTCGGCGCGATGGAACACCTGCCAGGCACTGCAATGCGGGCAGCCGCTTTTCCACCCGCAGTCCAGACAATGCAGCACCGGCGCGTAGCCCCGGCGATTGAGCAGCACCACACTTTGCTCGCCGCGCGCCAGCCGTTCGCGCAGCGCCTGCAGCAGCGGCGGGCTCAAAGCCTCGTGGGCCGCGGCCGCGCGAGGCACATGGTTCAAATCGATGAAGCGCACCGCCGGCAAGGCACCGCCGCCGATGCGGCTGGGCATGCTCAACCGCACATAGCGGCCGCGCTGCGCCTGGTGCCAGCTCTCCAGCGACGGCGTGGCCGACGCCAGCAACACCGGGCAGCCCTCCAGACGACCCCGATAGACCGCCAAGTCCCGCGCCGAGTAGCGAGCCCCTTCCTGGCTCTTGTACGAGGGGTCGTGCTCCTCGTCCACCACGATCAAGCCCAGTCTGGGCAGCGGCGTGAAGATCGCCATGCGGGTGCCCAACACGATGTCGGCCCGCCCCAGGTGCGCCGCCAGCCAATGTCGCAACCGCTGCGCCGGCGTCAGCGCGCTGTGCAAAGAGACGATCAGCCGCTCGGGAAAGCGCTCGGCAAAGCGCTGCTCCAGCTGCGGCGTGAGGTTGATCTCGGGCACCAGCACCAAGGCCTGACGCCCGGCCGCCAGCGCATCGGCCACCGCGCGCAGATAGACCTCGGTCTTGCCACTGCCCGTGCTGCCGAACAACAAGGCCGTCCGCGCGCCCGCCTGGCGCCAGCCTTGTAGTGCGGCGGCCTGCTCGGCCGTCAGCTCGGGGGGCGTCGGAGCCGGCCCGCCCGGGCCACGCAAGCGCTCCAGCCGCTGCAGCCGCAGCGCCAGCTGCCGATCGTCCAGCCGCCGCAGCTCCGGCGGCAGCGCCGCCAGCGCCACCTCGCCCAGGCTGCGCTGGTAATACCCGGCCGCAAAAGTCACCAGCTCGCACCAGGCCGCCGGCAGCGGCGGCAAGCTGTGCAGCGCTGCGACCACCGGCCGCAGCTCCACCCCAGGCTCGCACGGCACCTGCTCCGACCGCGGCCACACCACCCCACAGACCGTGCGGCGCCCCAGCGGCACCTGCACCAAGGTGCCCGGCGGCCAGGCCTTGTCGCTGCGATAGCTCAAAGCCCCCCGCAGTGCGCTGTACTGCGGCGCGTCCACGACGACGGCCAGCCTCAGTTCTTCGGACATGGATGGGGCGCCAACTCTTGCGTAACTTTCTGCAAAACGCGTCTAAGCCCTTGAGTTCAAACCTATTTTTCAACCATCCACAGAATCTGTGGATAACTTTGTGAGCAAGCTGCGAAAACGCGCGCTAAGTGCTTGTGCCATCGGGACTGCCTTGGCTTGATGCAGCCGTGAGCACCGCCAAAAAATCCTTACGAATCAAAGACTTACATCGCAGCCCTGGCATGGCCATGCTTCGCCGCAACATCGAGGCCCTCGCTGAGCGGCTGCCGCCAACATGGGGATAAGTCAAGCCCTCAGTGACAAATTTGCGGGTCTGTCCGGGTTGACCCTTGCGATGTGCGCAAAGCCTATCTCGCCAAGGCCCGCAGTTGGCGCGAGTGGCGATGGACCGTGTCCACCAGCACCTGCACATGCTCGGGCGGGGTGTGCGGGCTGATGCCATGGCCCAGGTTGAACACATGCCCTCCCCAGCGGCCATCGGGCGTCTGCGGCGGGCCGAAGCTGTCCAGCGTGCGGATCACCTCGGCCTCGATCTGGGCCGGCTCGGCGAACAGCACGCTCGGATCCAGATTGCCTTGCAAGGCCACCCGGTCGCCCACGCGACGCCGCGCCTGCGCGAGGTTGACCGTCCAGTCCAGCCCCACGGCCTCGGCCGGCAGGTCGGCGATCTCCTCCAGCCACAGCCCGCCCCCCTTGGTGAAGACGATGCGCGGCACCACCTGGCCGTCGCGCTCGCGCACGAGCTGCTCCAGCACGCGCCGCGTGTAGGCCAGGCTGAAGGTTTGGAACGCCCCGTCGGCCAACACCCCGCCCCAGGAGTCGAAAATCATCACGGCCTGGGCGCCGGCTTCGATCTGGGCATTCAAGTAAGCCGCCACCGCATCCGCATTGACCGCCAGGATGCGATGCATCAGATCGGGGCGGCGGTACATCAGGCTCTTGACCTGCCGATAATCGTCCGAGCCCGCGCCCTCGACCATGTAGCAGGCCAGCGTCCAGGGGCTGCCCGAAAAGCCGATCAGCGGCACGCGGCCGGCCAAGGCGCGGCGAATCTCTCGCACCGCATCGAACACGTATTGCAGCCGCGCCATGTCCGGCACCGCCAGCTTGGCCACGGCCGCCTCGTCACGCACCGGATGCGCAAAGCGCGGCCCTTCGCCCTGGGCAAAGCTCAAGCCCAGCCCCATGGCATCGGGCACGGTCAGGATGTCCGAAAACAAGATCGCGGCATCGAGGTCATAGCGGTCCAGCGGCTGCAGCGTCACCTCGGTGGCCAAGGCCGGCGACGTGGCCAGCCCCATGAAACTGCCCGCGCGCTCGCGCGTGGCCCGGTACTCGGGCAGGTAACGGCCTGCCTGACGCATCAGCCACACGGGCGTGTGCTCGGTGGGCTGACGCAGCAAGGCGCGCAAGAATTGGTCGTTGTGCAAAACGGCGCTCATCGGGGCATTGTAAAAGTCGGCGCCGCCCCCACCTTGCGCGACATGGCAAGATCACCGACCACGCCAATCCCTTGGGGGGAACGATCCATCATGAAGCACATCCTTCGTCGCCTGGGGCTTTCGGCCGTCGTGCTGCTGGGCTTGGTGCTCGGCGGCTGCGGCTACAACGATTTCCAACGCCTGGACGAGCAGGTCAAGGCCTCGTGGTCCGAAGTGCTCAACCAATACCAACGCCGCGCCGACCTCATTCCCAACATCGTCAACACGGTCAAAGGCGAAGCCAATTTCGAGCAAGAGACCCTCACCCGCGTGATCGAGGCCCGCTCGCGCGCCACGGCCATTCAAGTCACGCCCGAAACACTCAACGACCCCGAGGCCTTCAACCGCTTCCAGCAGGCCCAGGGCGAGTTGTCCAGCGCGCTGTCGCGCCTGATGGCCATCAGCGAGAACTACCCCAACCTGCGCGCCAACCAAGCGTTCCAGGACCTGCGCGTGCAGCTCGAAGGCACCGAAAACCGCATCACCGTGGCCCGCAATGCTTACATCAAAGCCGTGCAGGACTACAACGTGTTGGCGCGCAGCTTTCCCACCAACCTGACGGCCATGCTCTTCGGCTACCAGACCAAGCCCAACTTCACGGTCACCAACGAAGCCGAGATCGCGCGTCCGCCGACGGTGGATTTCGGTGGCGCGGCCTCCCGCTGAGGTCCAGATGACCGCCTTGTCGCGCGGGTTCTTCGCCCTCGTGCTGGGCCTGGCCCTGCTGGCTGGCTGGGCCGCGGCTGGCGCCCAGCCGGCCCCCCTGCAACCGGTGCCCGCCCTGACCGCGCGTGTCATCGATCACACCGGCACGCTGCGCCCCGAGCAACGTGAGGCCCTGGAAGCCAAGCTCGCGGCCTTCGAACACCGCCACGGCAGCCAAATCGTCGTGCTGATGGTGCCCACCACCGCCCCCGAAGACATCGCCGCCTACGCCTGGCGCGTGGCCGACACCTGGAAGATCGGCCGCCGTGCGGTGGGCGACGGCGTGTTGCTGGTCGTGGCCAAGAACGACCGGCGCGTGCGCATCGAAGTGGCCCGCGCACTGGAAGGCGCCATTCCGGACCTGGCCGCCTATCGCATCATCGACGAGTACATCACCCCGGCCTTCCGCCAAGGCGACTTTGCCGGCGGGCTGGAAGCCGGCGTCGAGCGCTTGATGGACTTGATCCGGGGTGAAGGCCTGCCCGCGCCTGCGCGTGACGCCGGCCGCGGCCCGGCCCCGCCCGGACTGGGCGACTGGCTGGCCTTCGTGCTGGTGGGCGCGCCCATCGTCGGCGGTGTGCTCTCCGGGGTGCTGGGCCGGCGCTGGGGCTCCTTGGCCACCGGGGGGCTGATCGGGACCGTCGGCGCGATCGTAACCGCCTCGCTGCTGCTGGGACTGCTGATCGGCGCCGTCGCCCTGGTGCTGACGCTGGCCATGGGCACCGGCGGCTCGCGTCGCAGCGGCGGGCCGATCATCTGGGGCGGCGGCCCCGGCGGCTTCGGCGGCGGCTTCGGTGGCGGCGGGGGCTTCAGCTCCGGTGGCGGCGGCAGTTTCGGCGGCGGTGGTGCGTCGGGGCGGTGGTGACATGGTTCGTCTGCTGCGCTTTTTGAAACACCGCTGGTGGGATGAACGCACCGCCCGGCGCGTGCTCGATGAGGCCGCGCTACAGCGCCTGCAGCAACGTGTGGCCGCCAGCGAGCAGCGCCACAGCGGACAAATCCGCGTGTGCGTCGAAGCCAGCCTGCCGCTGTCCTACCTGTGGCGCAATGCCGACGTGCGCGAGCGCGCGCTCAGCCTGTTCGGCAAGCTGCGGGTATGGGACACCGAGCACAACAACGGCGTGCTGATCTACGTGCTGCTGGTCGAGCAGGACATCGAAATCGTCGCCGACCGGGGGCTGGCTCGCCATATCCCCCCCGACCAATGGCAGCCGCTCATCGACCACATGGCGCAAGCCTTTGCGCAAGGACGCTTCGAAGACGGTCTGGCCCGCGCGATCGACGAGGTCGGCGCCTTGCTGGAGCGCCATTTTCCGGCCTCGCCCGAGCGGCCCGGCCAGAACGAGCTGCCCGACACGGTGGTCGATTTGCGGCGCTGAAAGCACGACGCCCGCACGAGGCGGGCGTCATTGCACGGCGGGCGCAGCGCCGCTTCACTTCTTGCGGTATTTGCGCAGCGCGGCAATCTGGGCGGCCATGGCCGCGAACTCGCTCTGAGCCTTGGCGAAATCGATGTCGCTCTTGGCGTTCTTCATCGCCTCCTCGGCCAGGCGCTTGGCCTCCAGGGCCTTGGCCTCGTCGAGATCCTTGCCGCGGATGGCCGTGTCGGCCAGCACGGTCACGTGATCGGGCTGCACCTCCAGGATGCCGCCGGCGACGAACACGAATTCTTCCTCACCGTTGTCCGCCCGCTCGATGCGCACCGCCCCGGGCTTGATGCGCGTGATCAACGGGGTGTGCTTGGGCAGAATGCCCAGCTCACCGGCCTCGCCCGGCAGGGCGACGAACTTCGCCTCCCCCGAGAAGATCGACTCCTCGGCCGAGACGACATCCACTTGAATGGTGGCCATGCTCAGGGTCCTTTCACGTCTAGAAGCTGCTTGAAACAAGCCGTCCGTGGGCGGTGGGGCGGTGCGAGGCCGCCCGCGGGGCCAGCCCCGGCAGGTACGGCCACGGCGCGCCCCACGCGCCGCGCAGGGCGATCATTGCAGCTTCTTGGCTTTCTCGAAGGCCTCGTCGATGGTGCCGACCATGTAGAAGGCCTGCTCGGGCAGGTGGTCGCATTCGCCATTGACGATCATCTTGAAGCCGCGGATGGTCTCCGACAGCGGCACGTACTTGCCGGGCTGCCCCGTGAACACCTCGGCCACGTGGAAGGGCTGCGACAGGAAGCGCTGGATCTTGCGCGCGCGGGCCACGGCCAGTTTGTCTTCGGGCGACAGCTCGTCCATGCCCAGGATCGCGATGATGTCGCGCAGTTCCTTGTAGCGCTGCAGCACGGCCTGCACGGCACGCGTGGTGTTGTAGTGCTCCTCGCCCACGACATTGGGGTCGACCTGGCGGCTGGTGGAATCCAGCGGGTCCACGGCGGGGTAGATCCCCAGCGCCGCGATGTCGCGCGAGAGCACCACGGTGGCATCCAGGTGAGCGAAGGTGGTGGCCGGCGACGGGTCGGTCAGGTCGTCCGCGGGCACGTACACGGCCTGGATCGAGGTGATCGAGCCGACCTTGGTGGAGGTGATGCGCTCTTGCAGCTTGCCCATTTCTTCGGCCAGCGTGGGCTGATAACCCACGGCCGAGGGCATGCGGCCCAGCAGCGCGGACACTTCGGTACCGGCCAGGGTGTAGCGGTAGATGTTGTCCACGAAGAACAGCACGTCGCGGCCTTCGTCCCGGAAGGACTCGGCAATCGTCAGGCCGGTCAGGGCCACGCGCAGACGGTTGCCCGGCGGCTCGTTCATCTGGCCATACACCATGGCCACCTTGGACTTGGAGAGGTCCTCGCTGACCACCACGCCCGACTCCATCATCTCGTGATAGAAGTCGTTGCCCTCACGGGTGCGCTCACCCACCCCGGCGAACACGGACAGACCCGAGTGCGCCTTGGCGATGTTGTTGATGAGCTCCATCATGTTGACGGTCTTGCCCACACCGGCACCGCCGAACAGACCCACCTTGCCGCCCTTGGCGAACGGGCAGATCAAGTCGATCACCTTGATGCCGGTTTCCAGCAGCTCGGTCGAGGGCGACAACTCGTCATACGCCGGGGCCTTGCGGTGAATGGACGCCGTCAGCTCCTGGCTGACCGGACCGCGCTCGTCGATCGGGCGACCCAGCACGTCCATGATGCGGCCCAGCGTGGCCTTGCCCACGGGCACGGTGATCGGCCCGCCGGTGTTGGTCACGACCATGCCGCGGCGCAGGCCGTCGGAGGAGCCCAACGCGATGGTGCGCACCACGCCGTCGCCGAGCTGCTGCTGCACTTCCAGCGTCAGGTCGCTGCCTGCCATCTTCAGGGCGTCGTACACCTTGGGCATCTGGTCGCGCGGGAACTCCACGTCCACCACGGCGCCGATGCACTGAACGATCTTGCCTTCAGCCATTTTTCGTTCCTTCAATCAGTATTCGTTATGCCTTCGGTGCCACGCCGCCTCAGACGGCTGCCGCACCGCCGACGATCTCGGCCAGTTCCTTCGTGATCGCCGCCTGACGGGTTTTGTTGTATTCGAGCTTGAGCTCGTTGATCAGATTGCCCGCGTTGTCGGTGGCCGCCTTCATCGCCACCATGCGCGCCGATTGCTCGGAGGCCATGTTCTCGGCCACGGCCTGGTAGACGATGGCTTCGATGTAGCGCGTGAGCAGCTCATCGATGACGGTGGGCGCATCCGGCTCGTAGAGGTAATCCCAGGCGTGCGCATCCTTGTCGGCTTGCAGCTTGTCGGCCGCCAGGGGCAGGAGCTGTTCGATCACCGGCTCTTGCTTCATCGTGTTGATGAAGCGGGTGTAGCAGAGGTAGACCGCGTCGAGCTTGCCCTCGGCGTACTGGTCGAGCAGCACTTTGACCGGGCCGATCAGCCGGTCCAGATGCGGCTTGTCGCCCAGCTGGGTGACCTGGCTGACCACCTTGGCCCCGATGCGGTTCAGGAAACTCAGGCCCTTGTTGCCGATGGCCACGGCCTGCGCCTTCAAGCCCTGGGCTTCCAGTTCCTTCAGCTTGGCCGTGGTCGCGCGCAGGATGTTGGTGTTCAGGCCGCCGCACAGCCCCTTGTCGGTGGTCACCACGATCACGCCAACCTGTCCGGTGCCGCTGTTCTTTTGCAAGAACGGCGGCTTGTACTCCGGATTGGCCTGGGCGAGGTTGGCCGCGATGTTGCGCACCTTGTCGGCATAGGGCCGGGCCGCACGCATGCGGTCCTGCGCCTTGCGCATCTTGGAGGCGGCGACCATCTCCATGGCCTTGGTGATCTTCTTGGTGTTTTCCACCGATTTGATCTTGCCGCGTATTTCCTTGCCTGCCGCCATGACGGAACTCCTTGCTGAGAGGTTAGGCGAAGGACTTCTTGAACGCAGCGATGGCGGCGGTCAGTTCGGCCTCGGCCTCCTTGTCCATGGCCTTGTCGGTTTCCAGCTTGTTCAGCAGGGCCGCATGGCTGGTCTTCAGGTACTGGTGCAAGCCAGACTCGAAGGCCAAGACCTTCTTGACGTCCACATCGTCCAGGAAGCCCTTGTTCACCGCGAACAGCGAGGCGGCCATCAGGCTGATGGGCAAGGGGCTGTACTGGGGCTGCTTGAGCAGTTCGGTCACGCGCGCCCCGCGGTCGAGCTGCTTGCGGGTGGCCTCGTCCAGATCGGAGGCGAACTGCGCGAACGCCGCCAGTTCACGATACTGCGCCAAGTCGGTCCGGATACCACCGGACAGGCTCTTGATCAGCTTGGTCTGGGCCGCACCGCCCACACGCGACACCGAGATGCCCGCGTTGATGGCGGGGCGGATGCCGGCGTTGAACAGGTTGGTTTCCAGGAAGATCTGGCCGTCGGTGATCGAGATGACGTTGGTCGGCACGAAGGCGGACACGTCGCCGGCCTGGGTCTCGATGATGGGCAGCGCGGTCAACGAGCCGGTCTTGCCCTTGACTTCGCCCTTGGTGAAGGACTCGACATAGTCGGCATTCACCCGAGCGGCACGCTCCAGCAGGCGCGAGTGCAGGTAGAAAATGTCGCCCGGGAAGGCTTCGCGGCCCGGCGGACGGCGCAGCAGCAGCGACACTTGACGATAGGCCACGGCCTGCTTGGACAGGTCGTCATAGACGATCAGCGCGTCCTGGCCGCGGTCGCGGAAGTACTCGCCCATCGTGCAGCCGGAGTAGGCTGCGATGTATTGCATGGCCGCGGATTCGGATGCCGAGGCGGCCACGACGATGGTGTAGTCCATCGCCCCGTGCTGCTCCAGCGCGCGCACCACGTTCTTGATCGACGAGGCCTTCTGGCCGATGGCGACGTAGATGCAGGTGACGCCTTGGCCCTTTTGGTTGATGATGGTGTCGATGGCCACCGCGGTCTTGCCGGTCTGGCGGTCGCCGATGATCAGCTCGCGCTGGCCGCGACCGATGGGCACCATCGCGTCGATGGCCTTCAGGCCGGTTTGCAGCGGTTGCGACACCGACTGGCGCGCGATCACGCCCGGGGCGACCTTTTCGATCACGTCGGTCAGCTTGGCATTGATCGGGCCTTTGCCGTCGATCGGACGGCCCAGGGCGTCGACCACGCGGCCAATCAGTTCGGGGCCCACGGGCACTTCGAGGATGCGGCCGGTGCACTTGACGGTGTCACCCTCGGAGACATGCTCGTAGTCGCCCAAGATCACCGCGCCGACGGAGTCGCGCTCCAGGTTGAGTGCCAGGCCGTAGGTGGGCTGACCGTTTTTGTCGGCCGGGAACTCCAGCATCTCGCCTTGCATCGCGTCGGACAGGCCGTGGATACGGCAGATGCCGTCCGTCACCGATACCACGGTGCCTTGGTTGCGGATGTCGGCCGAGACGCCGAGACCCTCGATGCGGCTCTTGATGAGTTCGGAAATTTCTGCGGGATTCAGTTGCATTGCGTACTCCCAGTCTGGTTGTCGGCCCGGGGCCTGAACCGAGTTCGGGCCCGGGACCGTCCCGGGCGATCAAGCGTTGGTCTGGCCTCAGGCCGTCAGCGCCACCTTCATGCGTTCGAGTCGTGCCTTGACCGAGGTGTCGAGCACCTCGTCGCCCACCACCACGCGCACGCCACCGATCAGCGAAGGATCGACCTCCACCCGCGCTTGCAGCTTGCAGCCGAAGCGCTTTTCGAGCGTGGGCAGCAGCTCTTGGAGCTGCTCTTGGCTCAGGGGGAAGGCGCTGAGGATGTGCGCCTCGGCCGAACCCGCGGCCGCGTTCTTGAGCGCGCGGAACTGAGCCGCGATCTCGGGCAGCGCCGCCAGCCGGTCGTTGTCGATCACCGTGCGCAGGAAGTTGCTCACCTGCGGGATCAGCGGGGTCTTGAGCACCGAGGCGAACAGGTCGTAGACCTGCTCGGCCGTCACCTTGGGGTTGGCTGCGAACAGACGCACCTGCGGCTCGGCGGCCACACGCGCCAGCGCATCGACCTGCTCGGCGATGGCCTCGGCGTCGGCATGCGCGGCCACCCGGTACAGGGCCTCGGCATAAGGACGTGCGATGGTTGCAAGCTCAGCCATGGTCACAGCTCGGTTTTCAGGCGGTTGAGCAAGTCGGCATGCACCGCGGCATTGACCTCGCGACGCAGGATTTGCTCGGCACCTTTGACGGCCAACATGGCCACCTGCTCGCGCAGGGCCTCGCGGGCCTGGACGACCTGCTGCTCGGCTTCGGCGCGGGCCGCGGCAACGATCTTCTGGCCTTCCTCGCTGGCCTTTTTCTTGGCTTCTTCGATGATGGCCTGGGCACGCCGCTCGGCATCGGCCAGCAGCTTGGAGGTTTCATCGCGCGAGGCAGCCAGCTGTTGCTGGACCTCTTGATGGGCTCGAGCCAGCTCGGCCTTGGCCTTGTCGGCTGCGGCCAGGCCTTCGGCGATTTTCTGCGCGCGTTCGTCCAGGGCCTTCGTGATGGGTGGCCACACGTATTTCATCGTGAACCACATCAGGATGCCAAAGACCACGAACTGCGCAACGAGTGTCGCGTTGATGTTCATGGATCAGGCCTTTCGTTTCTCTGAAATCGAGGACGGATCGCAATCCGCTGTACGAGAGAAAGAAAAAACCGATCAGACGGCGAACGGATTGGCGAAAGCGAACAGCAGCGCAATGGCCACGCCGATCAGGAAGGCCGCGTCGATCAGACCGGCCAGAATGAACATCTTGGTTTGCAGCTCGTTCATCAGCTCGGGCTGACGGGCCGAGGACTCGAGGAACTTGCCACCCATCAGCGCGATGCCGATGGAAGCGCCGATGGCGCCCAGGCCAACGATCAGACCGCAAGCCAGCGCGACAAGACCCAGAATGTTTTCCATGATTGCTCCTATTGGAAGGTTGTTGACGGACGGAAGAAAAAACCGAAAAAAAGCCGGCGGGCTGGCCACCTGCCGGCGGTTGAAATTCAATGACTTTCGTGGGCCTGACCGACGTAGATCAGCGTCAGCATCATGAAGATGAAGGCCTGCAGGGTGATGATCAGGATGTGGAAGATGGCCCAGATCGCCCCGGCGATCACGTGACCGACGAACATCAGCGAGCCGCCCAGCGACAGCGCGGCGCTCGCCCCCATCAGGGCGATCAGCATGAACACCAGCTCACCGGCGTACATGTTGCCGAACAGTCGCATGCCGTGAGAAATCGTTTTGGCTGCGTACTCGATCAGGTTGAGCAGGAAGTTGAACGGCGCCAGCAACACGGCGCCGAAGCCGTGCCCGTGGAACGGGGCCGAAAAGAGGTCTTTGACGAAGCCGCCCAGCCCCTTGACCTTGATGCCGTAGTACAGGCACATGGCCAGCACGAACGTGGACATGCCCAGAGTGATGGACAAGTCCGCCGTGGCCACCACACGCATGTAATCCGGCAGCCCCAGGGCCGGACCGGCCCAGTGCCACACCTGGGGAATGGCGTCCACCGGCACCAAGTCCATCGCGTTCATCAGGAAGATCCAGACGAAGGCCGTCAGCGCAGCGGCCGAGACGGCGCGACGCGAGGTTTCGTTGTGGACGATGCCCTTGGCCTGGTTGTCCACCAGCTCCACGAGCATCTCGACCAAGCCCTGCAGGCGCCCCGGCACCCCAGAGTGCACGCGGCGCGCCACGTAGGCCATGAACAGCACGGCCACCAGGCCCAGCGAAATGGACCAGAACAGCGAGTCGTAGTTGATGACGGAGAAGTCGATGATCCCGGTCTGCTTCTTGTTCTGCAGATGGACCAGATGGTGAGTGATGTAATCGCCCGCAGTGAGCGCTTGTCCTTCGGCTGCCATCGTTCGTTCTCGTCAACGGTCGCCCGCGGCGACGGTTTGTGTCTGTTTCACCCGACCCCGCCACAGCAGGGCCACCCCGTTCACTTTCAAGCACACCACCATCGCCGCCAGCATGGCCAGCCAGCTCAGGTTGGGCACGAATCTTGCAGCCGCCACCAAGATGGCCACGGCCACGACGATCTTCACCACCTCCCAGACCATGAACCTCAGCATCAAAGCGCCAGGGTTCGCGCTGGGAGCGCCGGTCATCCCGCGGACCAACAAGGCCCCCGGCACCACCACGGCCGCCGCGCCGACGAGCGCCGAGACGACCGCCTCTGCCCTGCCGGTGAGCAGCCACGCCAGCGCGGCCACCACCAGCCCAGCCACGGCCTGGGCCGCGACCACCCGCCAGGGCGAGAGCGGCGGGTACTTTGCGCGCCAAGCCCGCGCTTGTTCGGATGTCAGGGGCTTGAACTGCGCTGCTTCGTCCGCATCTTCCTGCTGCCAGCGGTCACACCCATGACCTTGGGGGTCGCGGGCCCGCGGCGCTTGCGCCTGGCCGGGATCGTTCCGGTCGGTCGTGGCGGGCACGGCAGTTACAGTTGGTTGCGGCAAAGCCTCGGGATTATACGTGGAAACCCCCACGTCCTTTCCACCCCCGGGGTGCCATGGTGTGCCTCCACGCGGCCGACCCCGGCGTGCCACGGATGGGCTGACCCTGTGTGCGAGGCCGAGCTGGCCGGCTCAAAGCTGGCAGGCCGCGGCGGCCAAGCCCGGCACCTCCACCCTCACCTGCAACACGCAACCGGCCCAAGGCTGGGCCGCCAGTTCTTCGGCCGGGCGCTTGTCGCGCGCCGTGGTGATGTACAGCGTGCGCAGATCGGCCCCGCCAAAGCAGGGCATCGTCGGGCAACGCACCGGCAGGCGCAGCTCGTGCAGCACCTCGCCCTGCGGGGACAGTCGCAACACGCGTGCGCCTTCGAACATCGCCACCCAGTAGCAGCCTTCGGCATCCATTGCCGCGCCGTCGGGTCGGCCGCCATAACACTCCAGCGGCTGGCCTTCGCCGCGCGGCTCGAAGCGGGCGAACACGCGCCGCGGCCCCAAGCTGCCATCGGTGGGGTCGTAGTCGAAGGCATAGATGGTGTGCGCCTTGGTGTCGGACCAGTACATCGTGCGGCCGTCCGGGCTCCACGCCAGGCCGTTGGACACCGTGATGCCATCGGCCCGTCGGCGGAGGGTTCCGGTGTCGTCCAGGCAGTACAGCGCGGCCCGTGCCGGGCTGCGCGGCTCGTAGATCGTGCCCACCCACAGCCGCCCGGCCGGATCGCTCTTGGCGTCGTTGAAACGCTCGCAGGCCGGGTCATAGGGCGGGGGCGCCAGCAGGGTGCGGTGGCCGCTGGCCGGATCGAAGTGGACGATGCCGCTGCGCAGCGTTAGCACCAGCCCGCCGCGACGGGCCGGCACGCACGCCGACACATCGGTGTCGAAGGTCCAGCTGTCCAGCCGCCCGGTGTCGGGCTGCAGGCGATGCAGGCGATGCCCCGGAATGTCACAGAAGTACAGGCATTGCTCGACCGGATGCCACAGGGGCGATTCCCCCAGCAGGGCCATGGCCTCGGTCGCAGGTCGCAACGTGTCGGGATGGGTGCTCATGAGAGGCGGGCCTCCAGCAAGTCGATCTGCATCCACGCCGAGCGGGTCTGGCCCTCGGCCAAGGCCACCAGGCCATGGGCCAGCGGGTCGTCGCGGTGGAAGGCATCGTTGGCATGGCTGACGGGCTCGACCGCATAGTCGGGCCGCGTCGGCGGGGTGAAGACCACGAGATACTCGGTGCTGGCGCGCAGCCGCAGGTCGAAGCTCTGGTCGTGCAAGAAGGCTTCGCCGCTCCACCCGGTGTGGCAGTGGTCCAGGTCCAGCGCCTCGATGGGCGCATCCAAGGCGTCGCAAGGCCGAAGCTGCGTGGGCAGTTTGCGCTCGTCCATCTCCCAGCAACCGACCACCGCCGCTTGCAGACGGCTGCCGGGTCGCTTGAGGAAATAGGGGTGCCAGCCCAGCCCCATGGGCGCGGTGCCCGGCCCCCGATGGGTGGCCGAGAGCTCGAAGCGCAGGCTGCGGGGCGACAGCTCGATGCGCTGGCAGGCTTCGAAGGCGAAGGGCCAGTCCGCATCGGGGGTGTGGCACAGCCTCAGCTCCACCGCTTCGGCCGTGCGATGCACCACCGTCCAGGCCCGTTGGAAGCCCACGCCATGCATGGGATGGGGGCTATCGGCCACGTTGAGCCGCACACGATGGACGTGCCCTTGCCAGGGCAGATGCCCGTCGGCGATGCGATTGGAATACGGCACCAGGGGATAGGAGGCGGCGCGGCGGGCCTCGGTCAAGGCCATCGGCTCGGTGCTGCGCAGCACCGGATGCCCGTTCCACCACAGGCCAGCCACGCACCCCCCGAGGTCCGGGCGCAAGGCCAGGCGCCATGCATCCAGGCGCAGCTCCACGCCAAGGGGATCGGTCTGGGTCATGTTCGAGCTCGAGTTGAGGCAGGCGCGACATCCTAAGCGCGTACCTCGCTGTAACCGCAGCACCGATCTCAGCGCGCCAGGGTGCCGGCGGTCACCGAGTGCACGATGGGGATGTCCTGGGTGCGCAGGGCCGACAGCGCCGCCTGTGCGCCGCGCATCATCAAGCCCAGATCGCTGCCGACGCCGACGAAGTCGAAGCCCATCGCGCGGTATTGCGCCACCAGGTCGGGCGTCGCCCCCATGGTGCCCACCGGCCGCCCCAGGGCCTTGCAGCGATCGACCGCGCGGGCCAGGCAGGCCATGACCTCCGGGTGGGCGGGCTCGCCGAGGTGGCCCAGGCTGGCAGACAAATCGGCCGGCCCCAGGAAGATCGCATCGACCCCGGGCACCTGGGCGATGGATTCGAGTGCCTCCAGGGCTTCGCGGGTTTCCAGCTGGACGATGACGCCCACGGTCTGGTTCGCATGGCGCAGGGCCTGCGCGGCCGTGCCATAGCGGGTGGCGCGGCTGAGGCCCATCACGCCGCGCACGCCCTCGGGCGGGTAGCGGGTGGAGGCCACCGCGCGGCGGGCCTCATCGGCGCTTTGCACGAAAGGGAACATCACCGTGGTGGCACCGGCGTCGAGCACACGCTTGACGATCACCGGCTCGTTCCAAGGCACGCGCACCACGCTCACCATGCGGGTGTTGCCCACGGCCTGCAGCAAATGAACCAGATCGCCCAGGTCGGTGGTGCTGTGCTCCAGATCGAGCACGGCCCAATCGAAACCGGCGTGGCCCAGGGCCTCGGCCGCCAAGGCATTGGACGAAACGATCCAGGTGCCCACCGGCGGGTGCGCGCCGGCAGCCTGGAGCAAATGGCGAAAGGGGTTCATGCAAGCCTCCTCCTGGCGCGGCCGGCCCCTCAGTACCGGCTGAGTCGATCGTCCAGATCGACCTTCAGATAATGGGCCCCGGGGATGGGGTTGTAATAGTAGGGAGGAATCTCCTCGAAGCCCAGCGTGGCATACAGGCCGCGCGCGGCCTCCATGTCGTCCAGGGTGTCCAGCAGCATGACCGAGTAGCCGGCGCGGCGGGCATCATCCATCAAGGTCTGCGCCAGCACCCGCCCCAGGCCGAAGCGGCGGAACGCGCGGCGCACATACAGCCGCTTCATCTCGCAGGCGTTGGGGTAATCGGTCTCGGGCGCCGGACGGAAGGCACCGCAGCCGGCCAGCTCACCATCGAGCAGGGCCAGCAACAATTTCCCCCCAGGCTCGGCATAGTCGCCCGGCAAGGCTGCCAATTCTTCGTCGAAGCCTTGGAAGGCCAGATCGATGCCGATGGAGTCGGCGTACTCCCGGAAAATGCCTCGGGTGGCCTCGAGCCATTCGGGGGTGTCTGGCGTGAGGAGCTGGATCTCGGGCGATGTCATCGTCAGCGCAGACAGGGCATGGCGCGTCAGTCTACCCTCAGGACCCGCCCCCGCCCAAGGCGCGGCATGCGCCATCGCGGTCAAGGCTGCATACGGGTTTTCCAAGGGATCGAAGCGCGCACCGCCGGCACGGGCAAGAGCAGCCGCGCCAGCAAGGGCTGGCGGCGGACCCATGCCCACAGGACCATGGGGGTACCCACGGCGCCGAGGAAGGCCAGCCCCATGGACAGCGCCCCCGGCAGCGGCCAGCGCAACAGCCAGTCCAACACCTTGGACTGCACCGGCGCATGAAACATCAGCACGAACAGGCTGCCACGGCCGACATGGGTCAGCAGCCGGCGCGAGGGGCTCCAATGTGCCAGCCTCTGGCACAGCGCCAGCATCAGGTAAATCGCCGCCAGCGCCTGCAAGGGAACGATCAGTCCGTGCCCATAACTGCGGAAATTGAAGTTGAGGGTCTGGTGAAAGCCCAACCACAGCGTGACGAACAGCCCGGCGGCGGCCGCCAGCCGCCACGGCGTGGGCTTGAAGCGCCACACCGCCGACTGGAGATGGTGACCGACGAGAAAGAAAAAGGCCGATAACAACAACACATCGGCGCTGAACGGCAAACCGCAGGCCCACAGTTCGGCGCTGAAGTGGCGATGGTGCATGCAGGCCAGATCGTCCACCGGGTTGTGGAAGCGGTGGATCACCGCTGCACCGGCTGCGGCCATCGCCGCCAAGCAGGCCACCCGCCAGGCCACCGACCGCAGCCAGGGACTCACCCATCGCAAGTAAGCCGCCGCTGCCACGCTGAGCAGCCACAGATGGGGCAGGAACCACAGCGGCACCCACTCCAAGGTGAAGCCGGTGGCATAGACCAGCGACAGCACGGTGGACTCGAGCGTGACGTCCGGTCGCTCGGCGCGAACCAGTGCGTATGCGATCACCACCACCGCATAGGGCTTGAGCAAGGCGTCGGCCCGCCGCCAAGCCGTCTGGACCACGCCACGGCCTGCAGGAAAGGTCACACCGGCTAGAAAAAAGAACAACGGCATGCGAAAGGTGCCGATGAGTTGGTCCAGCCACGGCAGATGGTCGCCAAACCAGGGGTTGTGGCCCAAGACCACCAGCAAGATTCCCAAGCCCTTGCCCACGTCGATCAGGGCCGAGCGCGGGCGTGTCGCATCGGCGATCCCGTGTGGTGTCCCCTCGGTTTGGCGTGCAAAGTCCACAACCTAGACGTGTCTGCTGAGGTGCCCCAGCTTAGCGCGCAGGGGCGATCCCGCCGGCCCCTCGATCACGGGGTAGACCGCGGCGCGCCGCCAGCACCGCCGCACGATGCTTGCAATGCAGCCCAGCCCCCCGAAGGCAAGACTCACACCCGCAGCTCGCCTGCAATGCAGCTGACGGTGTCGCCGCCCACCCAGACGCCAGCCTCGTCGGCTTCGATGAAAACACGACCGGCACGCCCCAGGCACGTGCCCTGCGCAGCCACGTAGCGGCGTGGGGCTCGGCCGTGGGCGATGAGCCATTGCGCCAGCGCCGCGTTGAGACTGCCGGTGACCGGGTCTTCGGGCACGCCGGCGTGGCTGACGAAGCCACGCACCTCGAACTGGGCGTCACCGCCGGGGGCGTGTGCGCCAATGACCCCGACTTTGGCCAGCCCCGCCAGGGCGCGGTGGTCGGGCTGCAGCGACAGCACGGTCTGGGCGCTGTCCAGCAGCAGACTCAGCCACCGCGGGCCGTTGTCGAGCATCTGGACCGCCTGCACTTGGTCCGGCTGCAAGCCCAGGGCGGCCAGGACCTGGCGCTGCATGGCAGGGCTGACCTCGCTGGCACGCATCGGCGGGGCCGCAAAGGCCAGCCGTGCGGCCTCGCGGCGGATGCGCACCAGACCCACGCCACATTGCTGCACGACTTCGCCCTGGCGCTGCGGCTGCCCGCCGGCCTCGAGCCAGGCATGGCAGGTGCCCAGCGTGGGGTGCCCCGCAAAGGGCAGCTCGCCGCCGGGCGTGAAGATGCGCACGCGGTAGTCGGCCTGCGCATCGGTGGGCGGCAGCAGGAAGGTCGTCTCCGACAGATTGATCCAGCGCGCGATGGCCTGCATCTGGGCATCGCTCAGGCCCTCGGCGTCGAAGACGACGGCCAGCGGGTTGCCGCGCAGGGGCTCGGCGGTGAAGACATCGACCGTGCGGTAGGGATGGATGCTCATGAACTTCGGTTCAAGGGGTGAGGACCGGGGTGCGCGCCAGCACCTCCTTCAGCACGCCGCCCAGCAGGGCCACCGCGCGCTCGATCTGCTCGGGCGCCAGTGTGACGAAGGACAGGCGCACCGTGTGGGCCTGCGGCATGCGCGCATAGAAGGCCGCGCCAGGCACGAAGGCCACGCCGGCTTCCACCGCCCGCGGCAGCAGGGCCATGGCGTCGATAGGGCTGGGCAGCGCGACCCAAAAGAACATGCCGCCGCGCGGCGTGTTCCAGCGGCAGCCCGGCGGCAGGTGGCGGCGCAGTGCCGCCTCCATCGCATCGCGCTGCGCGGCATAGCGCGCGCGGATGGTGGGCACATGGGTGTGGAGGAAGCCTTCGCGGATCACCTCGTGCACCAGGCGCTGGTTGAACACCGGGGTGTGCAGGTCGGCCGCCTGCTTGGCCTGCAGCAGCTTGGGGTACAGCGCCGCCGGCGCCACCACATAGCCCAGGCGCAGCCCCGGGGCGAGCACCTTCGAGAAGCTGCCCAGGTAGATCGTGCCCTCGGTCCAGCGCGAGGCCAGCGGCGGCGCCGGCGGGGCGTCGAACCACAGATCGCCATAGGGGTTGTCTTCCAGCAGCGGCAGGCCGACGGCCTGGGCGGCGTCCACCAGGGCGGCGCGACGGGCCTCGCTCATGCAGCGGCCGGTGGGGTTCTGGAAGTTGGGCAGCACGTAGAGGAAGCGCGCACGGTCGCCCCCCCGCACGGTGGCCTCGGCCAGGGCCTCGGGCCGCGGGCCGTCGTCGTCGCTGGCGACTTCATCGATCTGCGGCTCGTTGGGCGCAAAAGCCTGCAACGCGCCCAGGTAGGTGGGCGCTTCGACCAGCACGCGGCTGCCGGCATCGAGCAACACACGACCGCACAAGTCCAGCCCTTGCTGCGAGCCGGTGGTGATCAAGACCTGGCCCGGCGAGACCGTCATGCCCTGGCGGCCGAGGTGCTCGGCCACCCATTCGCGCAAGGGGGCATAGCCTTCGCTGGCGGCGTACTGCAGGGCTTCGCGCGGGGCTTCCCGCAGCACCTTGTCGGCCGCCGCGCGCATGGCCTCCACCGGGAAGGTGTCCGGCGAAGGCAGGCCACCGGCCAGCGAAAGAATGCCCGGCCGCTCGGTGACCTTGAGGATCTCGCGGATCACGGACGGGTTCATGCGGTCGGCGCGCCGCGCCAGCTGCCAGATCATGCGGAACTCCTTGGAGACGAAGTGCAGGCATTCGGCGTGTGCGCATCGACCCGCGCACGCTTGCCCAGGAACATGGTGGCCACCAGGGCCAGGCCGCGGTCCCACGCGAAGCAGCCCAGCCACAGCCCCCGGGTTTCGCGCATCACAGCCGCAGCATCCACAACGCGGTGACCACCAGCACGGCGGCCATCGCGCGGTTGAACCACGACAGACGCGGCCCCTGCGCCAGCCAGCCGCGCAGGCTCGCGCCCACCAGGGCGTAGGTGAGGTTGCTGACGAAGGCATAGACCACCATCACCGCCAGCACGATCGCCAGACGCTCGCCCGGGTTGGGGGCGGGGGCGCCGCCGCTGCTCGTCACCCAGCCGGCCGTGAGCGCCAGGGCCAGCATCCAGGCCTTGATGTTGACGAACTGCAGCGCCACCCCCTGCAGAAAGCTCACGTCCAGGCGCGAGCGGTCGGCCTCGCCCAGTTGGCGCACGCGTGCGATCTGCCAGGCCAGCCAAAGCATGTACCCCACGCCCACGGCCGTGATGGCCCCGCGCAGCGCCGGCGCGGCCATCACCACCGCGCCCAGGCCCAGGCCACAGACCAGCATCAGCAAGGTCCAGCCCGTCGGCACGGCCAGGCAGAACCGCAACGCGCCGCGCAAGCCACGGTTGGCGGCCAATGCCGTGGACAAGGTGGTGTTGGGCCCGGGCGTGAAGCTCATGGCCGTGGCCAGCACCAACAGGGCGAAGAACTCTTGCATCGACATGGCGGCCAGTCTATGCTGATCGCCAATACACCACCAATACAGTTTGCCAGTGCGTCACGCGCACTGTATTGGTTGGGAGGCCAGCACAGTCTCCTGCGCACTGCCCGATGCTCAGCCGTTCGTCCGACCAGACCCTCACCGAACAGCTCGCCAGCCACTTTGCCGAGCGCATCCGCAGCCGGCTGTTGCCGCCGGGCAGCCGGCTGCCCTCGGTGCGTGAATGCGCGCGCCGGCACGCGGTGAGCCCCTACACGGTGGTGGCGGCCTACGACCAGCTCCAGGCCCAAGGGCTGGTCGAGGCCCGGCGTCATCGGGGCTACTTCGTCCGAGAACCGCGGCCCGAGCCGGTGCGCCCTGTGCCGGATGCCGCGACCGCCGGCGCGATCCGCAGCAGCGCCCCTATCGATGCGGCCACCCTGATCCGCGGCATGCTGCAGCGCATGCCGCACCGCAACGGCCCCGCGCGCAACGACCCGGGCCTGGGCGTGCTGCCGCCGTCTTGGTTGGAGACGCCGATCTTGGGCGCCGCGCTGCGCCGGGTCACGGCCTCGGCCAGCTTGCAGGCGTTGTCGCTGCAATACGGGGAGCCTGCCGGGGATGCGCTGCTGCGCCGAGCGCTGTCGCACAAGCTGGCCGACCTGGACATCCGCGCCGATGCGAGCCAGATCATCACCACCGTGGGCGCCACCCATGCGCTGGACATCGTCTGCCGCACCTTGCTGCGGCCAGGCGATGCGGTGATGGTGGACGAGCCGGGCTGGGCCGTGGAGTTCGGCCGGCTCTCGCAGATGGGCATGCGCATCTTGCCCGTGCCACGCCGCCCCGAAGGCCCCGATCTGAGCGTGATGGAAGCCTATGGCCGTGAACATGCGCCCAAGCTCTTCATCACCGTCAGCGTGCTGCACAACCCCACCAGCGCCAACCTGTCCGCCCACAGCGCGCACCGCCTGCTGGGTCTGGCCGAACAGTTCGGTTTCCACGTGGTGGAAGATGACACCTACGGCGACCTGGCCCCGGTGCATGCCACCCGTCTGACGGCCCTGGACGGACTGCAGCGCACGCTGTACGTGAGCGGCTTTGCGAAAATCCTCGCCCCGAACTGGCGGGTCGGCTACCTGGTGGCGCCGCCGGCGCTGGTGGAGCGACTGATCGACACCAAGCTGCTGACCACGTTGACCACCCCGTCGATCCTGGAGCAGGCCCTGGCGCTCTGTCTGGAACAAGGCCAGATCCGCCGCCATGCCGAGCGCGTGCGCGAGCGCCTGGATGCGGCCCGATCGCGCAGCGTGCAGTTGGCGCAGGCCGCCGGCTGCCGCTTCGCGGCCGAGCCCCAAGGACTGTTCGGCTGGGTGGACACCGGCGTGGACACGGACCGCTTGGCCCAGCGCATGTTGGACGAGGGGTATCTGCTGGCGCCGGGCTCATTGTTTCACGCCGTGCGCCGACCCAGCACCCTGATGCGCATCAACTTCGCGACCACCCAGGACGCCAAGGTCTGGGAAGACTTCATACGCATCCGCGACAGTGTGTGACCTCGGCAGGACAGGCATGGACCTGCCGATCCCCCTTCGAGAGGATGGAAAACGCCACGGACCTTGAAGTACATTGAGGGGCGGCTGTACGTGCTGCTGCGACGGCGCGGCAAGCCCCCAGGACTCCAGCTGCCCGGCATCGCACCGGGCGGCCTTGCTGCTGATGGACGAATCGACCCTACCGCTTGGCGAGCCGGAGCTGATGCGCGCCAGCGCTTTTCAGCGCTATCTCGACGAGCTGGACAAACTGCCGCCGCTGGCCGGAACCGACCGGTCGCGGTTGGCTTCGCTCAGCCCCTCGCTGCTGGCCGATTTGGAACGTTTCGAGCATCGCGCCAACGGCACCGAGGTGCTGGAAGTGTTGGCGGCCTGTCTGCGCCATGCCCAGCAGGTGGTCGTGCATCTGCAGGCCGGCGGGGTGGTGGTGCCGGTGACCGTGTTCCCGCATCACCGGCTGTACCACTGTCCGGCCGACCCCCAGGTGTATCTGATGCAGCGCTTGGCCTTGCTGCGGGTGATGCGTGTGGAGCCAGCGATCCTTCGGCCCCCAGGGCACGACGAGCCGCGACTCATCGGCGCCTACGATCATTACCATCCGATCGGGCCGCTGCTGTGGATGCTGGCGCTGCATGGCAGCCGCGCCGAGCTGCTGCCCGAAATCGCCGGCAGCGCGTGCTATCGCACCACTCCCGGGCTGGATCTGCGCAGCCTGCCGGTGGACGGGGTGCACCGCGCGGTGATCCGTCGCATGCGCGATCAGCCGCTGTCGGTGCGCGACATCGTCGACTTCAGTGGTCTGCGCCCGGAAGCCGTGGCGCGCCTGCTCAATGCGTTGTACCTCCAGTCCGGGCTGATCGTCAGCCGCACCTTGCCGCGCCCGAGCGATTCCTGGCTGGCCGGGCTGGGACTGCGGCGGCGCGACGGATAGCGCGCGCTGCCCGTCAGCGCGCGCTCAGCGCCTCCCAGCGCTCGAGCGCCTCCATCAGCAAGGCCTCGATCTGCTCGTAGCGTGCCTGCACCTGCGCCACCCGCTGCGGGGCTTCGGTGTAGAGGTTCGGACTGGCCAAGAGCTCGCCCAGTTCTTTCTGCTCGGCTTCCAGCGCCTCGATGCGCGCGGGCAGTTCATCGAGTTCACGCTGCTCTTTGTACGAGAGCTTGCGCGCGGGCCTGCCCGCCTGCGCGGGGGGCGGGGCGGGCGCGGGCTTCGGGGCGGGCGCCGGCGGCGGGGCCTGCAGGGCCCGACGGCGTGCACGCTGTTGCACCCAGTCTTCGTAGCCGCCCTCGTACTCGCGCCACTGGCCCGGGGACTCGTCGCCCTCCCAGGCGATGGTGCTGGTCACCACATGGTCGAGGAAGCGCCGGTCGTGGCTGACCAGGAACACGGTGCCCTCGTAGTCCTGCAGCAGCTCTTCCAGCAGCTCCAGCGTGTCGATGTCGAGGTCGTTGGTGGGTTCGTCCAGCACCAGCACGTTGGCCGGCCGCGCGAACAGGCGGGCCAGCAACAGCCGGTTGCGCTCGCCGCCGGAGAGCGACTTCACCGGCGAGTTGGCCCGCTCGGGCGGGAACAGGAAGTCCCCGAGATAGCTCATCACATGCTTGCGTGTGGAACCAATCTGGATCCATTCGCTGCCCGGGCTGATGGTGTCGGCCAGGCTGCGTTCGAGGTCCAGGGCCTCGCGCATCTGGTCGAAATAGGCCACCTGCAGCCGGGTGCCCAGGCGCACCGTGCCGGCATCGGGCGCCAGCTCGCCCAGGATGAGCTTCAGCAGCGTGGTCTTGCCCGCGCCATTGGGGCCGATCAGGCCGATCTTGTCGCCACGCAAAATGGTGGCCGTAAAGTCGCGCACGATGGGCCGCCCGTCATAGGCCTTGCCGACATGCTGCAACTGCGCCACCAGCTTGCCGCTGCGCTGGCCGGCGTCCACGTCCAGGCGCACGCGACCGACGGCCTCGCGGCGCTGCGCCCGCTGCTGGCGCAATCGCTCCAGCCGTGCGATGCGGGCCGCACTGCGGGTGCGACGGGCTTCCACGCCTTTGCGAATCCAGGCTTCCTCCTGGGCCAGCAGCTTGTCCGCGCGCGCATGGGCCAAGGCTTCATCGGCCAGCTGTTGGGCCTTGAGTTGCTCGTACGCCGTGAAGTGGCCGGGGTAGCTGCGCAGCACGCCGCGGTCGAGCTCGACGATGCGCGTGGCCACCGCATCGAGAAACGCCCGATCGTGGGTGATCAACACCACGGCACCGCGGAAGCCACGCAGCAGGTCTTCCAGCCAGGCGATGGCCTCGAGGTCGAGGTGGTTGGTGGGCTCGTCCAGCAACAGCACGTCGGGCTGGGCCACCAGGGCCTGCGCCAGCGCCACGCGCTTGCGATTGCCCCCCGACAGGCGATCGACAACGGCCTGCGGCGACAAGCGCAGACGGTGCAGCGTCTCTTCGACGCGCTGCTCCCAGGTCCAGCCGTCCAGGGCCTCGATGCGGGTTTGCAAGGCGTCCAGGTCCTCACCGGGCGCATGCGCCTCGTAGCGCTGGCGCAACGCGCGCACCTCGGCCAGCCCTTCGCTGACCGCATCGAAGACACGAAGCCCCGGGGCGAACACCGGCTCTTGCGCCACATAGGCCATGCGCAACCCCTGCTGCACTTGCAGCAAGCCATCGTCGGGCTTGTCCAGCCCGGCCAAGATCCTCAGCAGCGAGGACTTGCCGGTGCCGTTGCGGCCGATCAGGCCGATGCGCTCGGCAGATTCGATCGACAGGCTGGCGCCGTCGAGCAAGGCCACGTGACCATAGGCCAGGTGGGCGTTGGTAAGAGTGATCAAGGCCATGATGCGGATGGATTATCCTGCGTGCCACGCCTGCAGAATCCGCCTTGATGCCCACAGGAATCGAACCCATGCCCTTCCATCGTTCCGTGCGCGGCAATGCCGCATTCGTCGTGTTGATCGTGCTGCTGGCCGCCGCGGCGGCCTGGTGGTGGAACCAGCGCCCTCATGCCTCGGCAGCGGTCGCGCCGGCCGAGCCGCGCGCCGTCACGGCCCGCGGTGATCTGGCCGCCGACGAACGCAACAACATCGAAGTCTTCCAGGCGGTCTCGCCTTCGGTGGTGCACATCACCACCTTGCAAACCGCCACCAGCCTGTTCTCGCTGGACGCCATGCAAGTGCCCAGCGGCACGGGAACGGGCTTCGTGTGGGACGAGCGTGGTCACGTGGTGACCAACTTCCACGTGATCCAAGGCGGCAATGCCGCCCGCGTGACCCTGGCCGATCAAAGCAGCTACCCGGCGGCTTTGGTGGGCGCGTTCCCCGACCGGGACTTGGCCGTGCTGCGCATCGATGCGCCGCGCGAAAAGCTCAAGCCCATCGCGTTGGGCGAGAGCGCCAGTTTGCAAGTGGGACAGAAGGTCTACGCGATCGGCAATCCCTTCGGGCTGGACCAGACGCTGACCACCGGCATCGTCAGCGCGCTCAACCGCGAGATCGAATCGGTGACGCGCCGGCCCATTCGCGGGGTGATCCAGACCGATGCGGCCATCAACCCGGGCAACTCCGGCGGGCCGCTGTTGGACTCGGCCGGCCGACTCATCGGTGTCAATACGGCGATCTATAGCCCCTCGGGGGCGAGCGCGGGCATCGGTTTTGCCATTCCGGTGGACGAGGTCAACCGCGTGGTGCCGCGGCTGATCCGCGATGGGCGCTTCATCCGGCCCTCGCTGGGCATCTCGGCCGCTCCGGATCGCTTCGGGCAGGCCTTGGGTCTGCCTGCCGGCGTGGTGGTGGTCGATGTGGCTGCCGACAGCCCGGCCGCGCAAGCCGGGCTGCGGCCGTTTGCCCGGGCCGGTGACGGCAGCCTGGTGGCCGGCGATGTGATCCTCGCCCTGGGGGGGCAAGCAACCCCCACGCTAGACCGTCTGCTCGAAGCGCTGGAGCAGCACCAAGTCGGCGATACCGTCACGCTCAAGCTGTGGCGCGCGGGTCAGGAACGCGAGGTGCAGGTGCGCTTGGGCCTGGGGTCCTAGGGCTTGGCGCCGCTCAGGCGGTACAGGCTCGCTCCAGGGCATCAATGAACACCCGTGCCACCGGGTAGCCGGTTTGTTGTTCGATCTCCTGGAAACAGGTGGGGCTGGTCACGTTGATCTCGGTGACGTGCTCGCCGATGATGTCCAGGCCGACGAGCAACAGACCGCGGGCGCTGAGCACGCGGCCGATGTCACGGGCGGTTTGGCGGTCGCGGTCGTTCAGCGGCTGGGCCACCCCCTTGCCACCGGCGGCCAGGTTGCCGCGCACCTCACGGCCCTGGGGAATGCGTGCCAGCACATAGGGGACCGGTTCGCCGTCGATGATCAACACCCGTTTGTCGCCAGCGACGATCTCAGGAATGAAGCGCTGGACCATCACCGTGCGCTGGCCATGGGCGTTCAAGGTCTCGATGATGCTGCCCAGGTTCAACGCATCGGGCCCGACGCGGAAGATGCCCATGCCCCCCATGCCATCCAGCGGCTTGAGGATGATCTGGCCATGCTCGGCATGAAAGCGGTGGATGTCCTGCGCATCCCGCGTCACCAGGGTGGGCGCGACGAACTGCGGAAACTCCATCACCGCCAGCTTCTCCGGGTGATCGCGCAATGCCCGTGGGCTGTTGAAGACGCGCGCGCCCTCGCGCTGGGCTTGCTCCAGCAGATGGGTGGCGTAGAAGTATTCGCTGTCGAAGGGCGGGTCCTTGCGCATCAGCACCGCGTCGAAGTCGGCCAGCGCAGCCGGTGCGGCCGCCTCGGCCGCGTACCAGGGCGCACCGGCATCGCCCACTTGGCCCGTCAGGCGCAGCCAGCGCACCTGCGCCATCACACGGCCACCACTGCGCCAGGACAGGTGGCGCGGCTCGCAGGCCGCCAGCCGGTGCCCGCGCGCGGCCGCCTCGCGCATCATGGCATAGGTGCTGTCCTTGTAGGTCTTGAACTGGTCGAGCGGATCGGCAACGAAAAGCAGGTTCATCACGGGTGTCAGGATCGGGGGACGCCAGTCCGGTAGTGTTGCACCATCAGCGCCAACGTGCCGGCCACCACGCCCCAAAAGGCCGACCCCACGCCCCACAGCGTCACGCCCGACAGGGTGACCAAGAAGGTGACCAGCGCGGCCTCACGATGGGATTCGTCTTTGACGGCGGTGGCCAGTCCGGCACCGATGGTGCCCAGCAGGGCCAGGCCGGCCAAGGCCCACACCAGCTCCCGCGGCACCGCGGCCAGCAGACCGACGACCGCGCCGGCCACACAGGCCACCCCCAGATAAAACACCCCGGCCATCACGCTGGCCATGTAGCGCCGCTGGGGGTCGGCATGGGCCTCGGGGCTCATGCACAGGGCTGCGGTGATGGCCGCCAGATTCAAGGCGTAGGCGCCAAAAGGCGCCAGCACCAAGGTGGCCAGACCGGTCCAGGTGATGAGCGGCGACACCGGTGTGTCGTAGCCCGCCGCCCGGATGGCCGCCACCCCAGGCAGGTTCTGTGAGGCCATGGTCACGACGAACAGCGGCAAGGCCACGCCGATGAAGCCCTCCAGCGTGAACTGTGGCGTGGTCCACACCGGCCAGGCCAGCGACCACTGCACGGCCGAGCCGTGCAGCTCGCCCAGCATCCACGCGCCGATCAGGCCCACGGCCAGCACGCCCGGCACGGCATAGCGGGGCCAGCAGCGACGGCCCAGCAGGTAGACCAGGAACATGGCCAGCACCAGTCCGAACTGGGACTGCAGGGCAAGAAATGCCTCCATGCCGAAACGCGCCAGCACCCCGGCCAGCAAGGCCGAGGCCATGGCCGCGGGGATGCGGTTCATCGCTCGCTCGAACAGGCCGCTCAGGCCCGACAGGGTGATCAGCACGCCACAGGCGATGAAGGCGCCCGTGGCTTCGGCCATGCCCAGGCCGCCGGCGCCGGCCGAGGCCGCCAGCACGGCCGCCCCCGGTGTGGACCAGGCCGTCAGCACCGGCTGGCGATACCGCAGCGACAGCGCGATGCTGGTCAGCCCCGTGCCCAGCCCCAGCGCCCAGATCCAGGAAGTGGTCTGCGCGGGCGTCGCCCCCAAGGCCGAGGCGGCCTGGAACACCAGGGCCACCGAACTGGTAAAGCCCACCAGCACGGCCACGAAACCGGCGACCGCAGCCGACAACGATCCGTCTTGCAAGACACGCATGACTCTGTCTGCCTCATCACGAAAAGCGCAAGCCCGGGCGTCGGCGGTGCGGCGCGCAAGCTCAACGTCAAAGCGCCACCTTGGCGCCCAGCTCCACGACGCGATTGGCCGGCAGATGCAGGAAATCGGCCGCGGCCGAGGCGTTGCGATGCAGGCTGGCGAAGAGCTTGTCGCGCCAGCCGGCCATGCCCGAGCCCAGCGAGGGCACGACGATCTCGCGCGACAGGAAGTAGCTGGTGTTCATGTCGTCGAGCTGCACCCCCAGCGGCTTGAGCAACGCCAGCGCCTCGGGCACGTCGGGTTCGTTCTTGAAGCCAAAGTGCAGCACCACTTGCCAGCAATTGCGCCCCAGCGGCTGCACCTCCACGCGCCGGTCGAACCCGATCCAGGGCACCTCGTGGTGGCGCACGGTCACGAAGAGGTTGGTCTCGTGCAACACCTTGTTGTGCTTGAGGTTGTGCAGCAGCGCATTGGGCGTGACCCCGGTCTCGGCGCTGAGAAAGACGGCCGTGCCCTCCACACGGGTGGGCGGGCTGGCGAAAACGGCCTCCAGAAAGGCCGGCAGCTCGATGGCCTCACTGCGCAAGCGCTGGGCCAGCAGGCAGCGGCCGCGCTGCCAGGTGGTCATCACGGTGAACATCACCAACCCGATGGCCACTGGGAACCAGCCGCCGTCGAACAACTTGAGCGCCGTGGCCGAGAAGAACAGGACGTCCACCGCGAAGAACAAGGCCGTGGCCCCCACACACAACCACCAGGGATAGTGCCAGGCATAGCGAATCACGAAGAAGGTCATCACCGTGGTGATGAGCATGTCGATCGTCACGGCGATGCCATACGCGGCGGCCAGCTCGCCGCTGGAGCCAAAGCCGATCACGGCCGTCAGGATGCATAGATACAGGCCCCAGTTGACCGCCGGCACGTAAATCTGCCCGACCGCACGGGCCGAGGTATGCAGGATGCGCAGCCGCGGCAGAAAACCCAGCTGGACGACTTGCTTGGTGACCGAAAAGGCCGCCGAGATCAGCGCCTGCGAGGCGATAACGGTGGCGCAGGTGGCCAGCAGGATCAGCGGCAGCAGCGCCCAGCGCGGGGCCATGCCATAGAACGGGTTGCTCACCAGCTCGGGCTGGCTGAGCAACAAGGCGCCTTGCCCGAAGTAGTTGAGGACCAGCGCGGGCATGACCAGGCCGAACCACGCCAGCCGGATCGGCCGCCGCCCGAAATGGCCCATGTCGGCATACAGCGCCTCGGCGCCGGTCACGCACAGCACGATGGCCCCCAAGGCCAGAAAGGCCGCATCGGCATGGTGCAGCATGAAGCCCACGGCATGGTGGGGACTCAAGGCCCACAGCACCTCAGGCTGGCGCACCAGCTGCGACAACCCCAGCCCGGCCAGCACCAAAAACCACAGCACGGTCAAAGGACCGAACCAACGCCCCACGGCCCCCGTGCCATGCCGCTGCAACGCGAACAAGGCCGTCAACACCAGCAGCGTCACCGGCACGACATAAGGGTGCAAGCCCGGTGCCAGCACTTCCAGGCCCTCGACGGCCGACAGCACCGAAATGGCCGGCGTGATCACGCCATCGCCGAAGAAGATGGCCGTGCCGAAGATGCCCACCAGCAGCAAACCGCGACGCAGCCGGGGCCGATCCTTGACCGCCTGGGATGCCAGCGCCAACAAGGCCACCAGGCCGCCCTCACCGTGGTTGTCGGCCCGCAAGATCAAGGTCACGTACTTCAAGGAGACGATCACGGTGATCGTCCAGAACATCAGCGACAAGATGCCCAGCACGTTATCGGGCGTGACCTCCAGCCGCCCGTGGGTGAAGGTTTCTTTCAGGGCATACAACGGGCTGGTGCCAATGTCACCATAGACCACGCCGATGGCACCCAAGGTCAAGCCTGCCAGGCCGACCTGCTTGGAGGAATGGGAAGGAGACGACACGGGCGTTCGTCGCAGAACGAGGCTGGAGGCGGATTGTGCGCCGCCGCTGGCGCAGCGTCACCGAGGCATGTTGCGGCGCAGCAACGATGCGGCCGTCGCAGAGGCTTCAGTCATAGGTCTCGGCATTGGGGTCGGTGGCCTCCAGTTCATAGCTGGCCGCCAGCATGGCCAGCCGGGCGATGACGCCGTACATGTAGAAGCGGTTGGGTGCACTGGCGCCGGGCTTCTCCCCCGGGCGCGGCAAGTGGGACGACTCGGCAAAGGCCAGCGGCACGAAACTGGCCCCTGGTGAGTTGAGGTTCTCGTCGATGCCGCGCTCGGCATGCACGCGATAGAAGCCGCCCACCACGTAACGGTCGATCATGTAGACCACAGGTTCGGCCACGGCCTCGTTGATGCGTTCGTAGGTGGGCACGCCTTCCTGGATGAGCACTTCGGTGACCGACTGGCCGTCCTTGATGACGCTCATCTTGTTGCGTGTCTTGCGGTTCAGCTCGGTGAGGTCCTTGGCGTCGCGCACCGTCATGATGCCCATGCCATAGGTGCCGGCATCGGCCTTGACGATCAGGAAGGGTTTCTCCTGGATGCCGTATTCCTTGTACTTGCGGCGGATCTTGCCCAGCAACGCATCGGCATGGCTTTGCAGGCAGTCCAGGCCCTCACCCTCGTGGAAATTGACCTTGCCGCACTGGGCGTACATCGGGTTGATCAGCCAAGGGTCCATGCCCAGCAGCTTGGCGAACTTCTTGGCCACCTCTTCATAGGCGTTGAAGTGGTTGGACTTGCGACGCACCGCCCAGCCCGCATGCAGCGGCGGCAACAGGTATTGTTCATGCAAGCCTTCGAGCACCGGCGGCAGCCCCGCCGACAGGTCGTTGTTGAGCAAAATGGTGCAAGGGTCGAAGTCCTTCAGGCCCAAACGACGCTTGGTGCGCACCAGCGGCTCCAGCGTGAGGGTGCTGCCATCGGGCAGGTTCAGCGTGGTGGGCTTTTGGATGGATTCGTCCAGCGTGCCCAGGCGCACGTTCAAGCCGGCCTGGGTGAAGATCTGCATCAGCCGCTGGACGGCCATCAGATAGAAGGTGTTGCGGGTGTGCTTTTCGGGCAGCAGCAACAGGTTCTTGGCCTCGGGGCAGATCTTCTCGATGGCCGCCATGGCCGCTTGCACCGCCAGGGGCAGCATCTCCTCGGTGAGGTTGTTCCAGCCGGCCGGAAAGAGATTGGTGTCCACCGGCGCCAGCTTGAAGCCGGCGTTGCGCACGTCCACCGAGGTGTAGAACGGCGGCGTGTGCTCCATCCACTCCAGGCGGAACCAGCGCTCGATCGCCGGCATGGACTCCAGGATGCGTTGCTCCAGCTCGTTGATGGGGCCGGTAAGCGCCGTGATGAGATGCGGGACCATGGGTGCAAAGCCTGTCGGAAGTCCTGGAAAGCGGCCAAGGTTGGGATTCTACGAGGGCGGCCGATTCCGCGCCGGCTCGCTCCGGCCGTCAGCGTGCTCCCACGGCCGGCGCCATGGGGTCGGGGCCGGCGCTCTCCAAGTCGATGCGCGGCAGCACGACCTTCGGCGCACGCGCCGGCTGGAACTCGACCACCGTCCAGCCCTCGGCAGCCCCCAGGCCGGCCGGGTCATCACGGCGCACGCGCCATTGCCAACCGGTCGCATCGCCCAGGCGGCCGAGCCGCTCGAGACGTTCGAGCCATTGCTCACGCCGCTGCACGCCGCCTTGCGACAGCACCGCCTCCACCGTCAGACAGGTGGCCGCTGCCCAACGCACGGCCAAGGGCTGCGGATCGCGCCCAGCGTAGGGTTGAGCCATCCACCAGCGTGCACCGGCGGTCAATTGCGGCCGTCCGGCCGAAGGCACGAGCCACCAGCCGGGGCTGGGCGGCAGCCCCGGCGCCCACCACAACGCGGCCTGCCCCGGGGGCGGCTCGGGACGCAGCAACCGTGTCCATGACAAGGGCCGCCCACTGAGCCGCCACACCCATTCGGCCAAGCGCTGCAGCGACTCGGTGGGCGCACCGCCTGCCTGCGGTGCGGCCCACACGGCAAGCGCCGCCGACGTCGGCGGCGCTTGCTGTTGCCAAGCCAGCACCAGCGCCAGCGCCCTCGCCCAGGTGCCACCGAACAGCCACTGCGTGCCCGGCCGTGCCGGCTCCAAAGGATCGGCCACCAAGGGAAACAAGACGGGCAGCTCGAACGCACCCGCACCGGCCGTCGGGGGCTGCCAGCCTCGCCACGGCGGCGCCAGGGCCGCCACCACTTGCCGATCTTCGGCCCACGCAGCCCAGAGGCGCTGGGCCTGCGCCGCATCCGACGCGCGGCGCACCTGCACCTCGGCGCGCGCGCCCAGGCGGTCGTGCAAGCAGCGCTGCAGCCGTTCATGCACCTCGCGTTCGATGGCCGGCGCCTGACCATCGTCGAGCACGAGCATCGCCAGCGTGGGCACTGGCGCGGACACCGGCTGCATGACCAAGGACGACACATGGCCGATCAAGGACTGCAGCGCCTCCTCGCTCAGCTCGAAGCGCGGCATCGCCGCGGACAAGACCCGGCCGTTGGGGCCCAGGCCATGTCGCAACGCACGCTCGAAACGCGCCCGTGCCTCGGCCAGCACCGACGGCTGCGTCGACGACCACTGCGGCCACCGCAGGGACGCGGCCGCCCCTTGCGCCTCGCCGACAGGCTGACCATGCACGCCGTGGCAATTCGCGCAGGCCACCGCGGCCCCTCGCAGCACGACCGATCCCACCGTCGCTTGGCGCGCCACCAGTTCCACCGTGCCCGTCGGGCCATGGTGCACGCCACGTTCGTACAAATCGCGCCCCATCTGCGGGCTTTGTGCCGCCGCCGTGACGCACCCCAGCGCCAGCAGCCCAGCCGCCCAGCCGGAGAGTGCGCCATTCATGAGGCTTCGAGCAGACGAGTCAGGTGCAGCGCCAGGGCCTGCGGGCTGAGATCGGGCCGCAGCTTGGCCCAGCGCGCGGCGCGGGCCTTGCCCGCGATCAGCGTGGTGGCATGGTCATCGGGCTGGGCGCTCCACAGTCCCAAGCGCTGCAACACGGTGGACACGTCGGTCGGCTCGCCGGTCAGAAATCTCCATCCCGGCCGATCCACGCCAAAGCGCTGCGCAAAGCGCTTGAGCGCCGGCGGATCGTCATGGAGTGGATCGACCGTGATCGACAAGAACCAGATGTCCGCGCCGAAACGCTCACCCAAAGCCTGCCGGGTGTGGTCCAGGCGCTGCACGATCAGGGGACAGGCCGACGAGCAGCCGACGAACAAGGTGCTGATCAGCACCGTGCGCGGCGCCAGCAAATCGGAATACATCGCATGGGCGCGCCCGTCTTGATCGATCAGCCGGGTCTCGGTGAACCAGGCTCGGCTGCGCGCTTGGCGATCTGACACGACATCCCGGGAAGCGGATGCGGGCCCAGCGATCAGCAGCGCAGGCCAGCCCAGCACGGCCGCGGCCGCCGTCCGCAAACAGCCGCGGCGTTCGAGACGGGCAGCGGCTCGCATGCTCAGGCTCCAAGGCGCTGGCGCACGGTGGATTCCAGCGTCTGCAGGGACGGAAAGCCGACGATGCGCTGCATCTGCCCGGGCCGCCCCAACAGCATGAAGGGGCTGTGATCGGCCGGCGGCCCGCGATCGGCCCCCAGGGCCTCCAACACCCCGAACACCCGGGGCGGATCGCCCGTCAACCACCACCAATGGGGCCCCGGACCGAAAGGCTGGGCGAAGGTTTTCAGGCGTTCAGGACTGTCGGTCAAGGGGTCCAGCGTGATGGAGATGAACACCAAGGCCGAGCCCATGTGAGCCCGCAAGCGCTCTTGCAAGGCCGCCAGCTGCGCCGACTGCACGCCACAAAAACTCGTGCATGCCGTGAACACGAAGTTCAGCAAGGCCGTGCGGTCTTGCCACACCTGGCTGAGCAATCGCACCCGGCGGCCATCCAAGTGCACCAACTCGACATCGCGCAACGCGACGGCCTGGGCCTGCCCCACCAGCCCGCAGGCGGCGAAGGCCGCCACCTGCTGCAGCCACAGCCGCCGCGAGATGCGGCCGCACGGTGCGTGGGCCGCCGGGTGCGGGTGCGAGCGGGGCGACAGCATCGACAGGAGTCCTTCACTTCGGTTCATGGTCCTCCCGCTGAAAGCTCACGTAGGGCCAGCGCGTCGGCGCCTGCGGCGGCGGCAAAGCGTGCACATACCACAGGCCCGGCCACAGCTGCGGCAGCGCCGCCTGGTACTGCCCTGGCGCGCTGGCCTGCGCAGGCACGGTCAGCGCCGGCTGTCCAGGTTGAAACAAGCGCAGCCACAAGCGAGGCGGCAGCTGGTCCTCGGGCACGCCGTGCAACTGCACCACCAAGCGATCATCACGCTCGGGCAGGCTTTGCCATACCAACTGCCAGCGCAGCGGCGGCCGCTGGGCTGGCCCCAACGGCACTCGCACGCAGTACTGGGTGCGTGGCCGCTCGATGGCCACGGCCAACCACATCTCGGTCAGGTGGGCCGGCACGACGAACTGTTGCTCGAACACGCCGGTGTCGACTTCGCGCAGCCCGCGCCGCACCAAGCGAACCGCCAGCAATTCATGCCCTTTGGCCGACACGCTGCCCGACGGCGCGTTCATGCCTTCCATGTAAGCGAAGATGGCGTTGTCGGCCGGGCTGGCCGCAAAGACCCCGGCCCCATCGGCCATGATCGCCAGGGCCGAGGCCAGCGGCCGCTCGGGCCGACGGCTGGCCGGGTGTTCGCCCAAGGGCACCGTCTGCACGCGGGGGCGTGTCTCCAAAGCGGCCAAGCCGATGAGCGTCAAGCTGGCAGACTCCAGCGTCCGCACGTAGGCATGGCTGGGCGTGAAGGCGATCTCCACGGGGCGCCCGGGCACCCGGATGCGGTGAGCCAGCCGCGCTGCGGACAGGTCCAGCACGGTCACTTCGTCGGTGGTTGGATTGGCCACCATCAACCACCGCCCATCGGGCGAGATGGCTTGCGCGCCGATGCCCGCCCCGACCGGCACGGCCGACAGTGGTTGACCCCGGTGGTCATAGCTGCGCAGCAGCCCGTGGTGCGTATCGGCCACCCAGAAGCGACGCCCGACGGCGTCGAACACCACCGACACCGGCGCGGCCTGTGCGGGCAAGGCCTCCCGTCGCGCGATGCGATCGGCCGTGGGATCGACGAACACCACCTGGGCCGCATCGGCTTGCACCACGGCGACCCAGCCCGCAGGGTCGAATGCCCAGTCCACCGCGCCGTATCCCAGGGGCAGCCAACGCATCGTGCGCGGCGGCTGCGTGTCGATCAGTGCCACGCCACCGGGGCCTTGGTTTGACGCCCGCGCCACGCCCACCCAGACGCGCTGCCCATCGGGTTGGAGCCGCACCCGCCCTGGCGGCCCCGGCAAGGACACGCCCGGCTCGGGCTGCAGCGTCAGCAAATCGGCCACGGCCACACTGGGGGGGTTCGGTATGCTGACGAACAGACGGCTGTCTTGCGCGTCGGCCGCCCAATCCACCCCCGGGCCCGGCAAGGGCAGGCTCGCTTTCAAGCTGGTCTTGCCGGCAAACACGGTGCGCGGGTCGAGCACGGAGATGCTCGCATCGGTGTTCAGAGCCAACACGTCATACCCGTTGAAATCGATCACCGCCTGCGGATTGAGGCCGCTGGCACGCACATAGCGCCGGATGCGTTGTGCACAGGCGGCCTCCTCGGTCGGGTGCTCGGCCTCGGCCTTGCCGTCTCGAGGCTCGGCCGTATCGATCCAGACCCCGGGCAAGATGCGCGGCAAGGCCTGCCCATCGGCCTGGCTGCGCACACGGATGCGCAGGCGCGCCGTCCCCCCCGGCCTCAAGGCCGCCCCATCGAGCGCTTGCAGCTCCAGCCCGAGGCGCAGTCCCGCGCGCTCGACATCCTGCGCCCAGCGATGCGCCTCGGTTTGCGCCCGTCCCAGCGTCATGGCCCCGCCGACCAGCCCCACGACGGCCGCCACCCGCAGCCACGAGCCCCAGCGCATCCCCATGCAACCGCGTGTCATGGCCCGGCTCAGTGACATGTCACGGGCAAGCCCAGGCGCAGTCCGGCTGGCAAGGGCTGTCCTTCCACCCGGACCAAGCTCCACAAGCCGCTGGTGATGCCATAGCCACCGATGTCTCGCACCAAATAGTCGCCCGGCACGCCTGCCATGCCACCGGCCGAGGGCAAAACCCAGTCGAAATGCGCCATCGGGGTGATGCTGTCCTGGGCCCCCAGAGCCATGCCCAAGGCATTGCGCCCCATGCACTGGCTGGGCGTGCCATGGTCGGGCGGCACGGAAGCGGCGCGATGCAGCCCGCCAAAGCCGGGCACGGCGACGACATGCTCGGCCAAGTAAGGGTCGCGCTGCCACACATGGCCATGCAGCACCGAGGTGGTGCCACGCCCCACGCCAGTGGGCATGAGCATGCGCAAACGCATCGGTTCATGGGGCCGCACCCGCAGCAGCGGCGTGTACGGGTCGCCCAAGGGTTGCGCCGTGCTGGTAGATGGCTGCTGCGCATCGGTGCTGCAGCAGGCATTGCTGAAAGCCTGATAAGCCCAGCGCAACCCACCAAAGCCCTCCCCAGGGCCAGGGTGGCTCACGCTGGGGCCGCGGCCGAAGGGCGCAGAGGGCTCCACCCCATGCCGGAACCACAGCGGCTCGGTGGCGTAGTTGATCGCCATCTGACCCGCATCGTGCGCATCCTCCGGCGCCAAGCGATCCATCGGGGGACGCTGGGCCGTCTCGCGCTCGGCAGACAACGGGCCGACCGCACCGTGATGTCCGTTGGCCGGATACTGGCCGTAGCGCAGATTCAGCCCCTTCTGATGGACCAAGACCAGCTCGCGGAACACGCCCCAACGCAGAGGGTCCGAGGGCTGCGAGCGCCCCATCGGATGCAACACCGTCGCCGTGGCACGGCTGCGCCGCCAGCCCGGGGTTTGCTGTCGGTCGGGCACGGTGTCTTCCCGCGTTTCCCACCAAAGCGCCTGCCGCGGCTCGACCACCAAGGCGCCCACGGCGGCTTTCTGACCTTGTTTGATGCGGTCTGGTGGCGTGAGATTGGTGCCGCCGAACTCGATGGGGACAAAGCGGCACACCTTCTCGTCGGTGGACACCAGGTGGGTGGTCTTCTCGCTCAGCAAGCGTGCGTCGCCGTCGCGAGGGTACCAGCCGAACGCGCGCGCGAAGGCTTCGCTGCCCAAGGCATCGGGGTCCAAGCCTGGCACCAAGTAGGCCACGCTGTCAGTGAGATCATCGGCCACCTCCAGAGCTTGCTGCGAGGTCCAGCCCGCGCCGGCGAGCACCTCGTTGACCACGCGGCGCACCGGCTCGCGCATCGATCGAACACAGGCCAGCCGTCGCTCATAGGCGCGCACGCTGCTAAAGGCCTGCGCCGGGGCATAGGTCGGCGCCATGTCCGACCGCCCGAGCTCTTGCAAGCGCGGGTCGTAGGTCTGCAAAGCGCGCACGGCCTCCTGCGGCAGCGGCGGCTCCTGAGCTTGGCCCGGCAGCGCCGACTCCAAACAAGCGCGCACCTCGGACAAGTCCAACAGAGCCGTCCAGGTCTTGAGGATCACGCCAGCGAACTGCTCATCGGACAGGCCCGCTGGCGGCGGCACCTTCAGGCGCAACAGCTCGGGATGCACGCGCGGCAAGACCCGGCGCAACACCGCCAAATCGGCCGGGTCCACCCGCAGCGTCGGCGCGGGCCCTGCCGTCGCAGGCCGCCGCGGAGCCTCTTCCACCGTGGCCGGCAATGGATCGTCCTGCACCTGGGGGGACAAGCGCTGCTGCAAGCGTGTCAACAGCACTTCCGGTGTGAACAAATGATTGGGGGGCCGCAAGCGACGAAGCCCTCGTGGGGTGTCGCGCAGCTGATCACGCAGCAAGTTCAGCAGCTCGAAGCCCGCGCCGCCGTCCGGGGCCGGCGGACACACCCGCGCCGCCTCAGCCGCCGAGGCGAACTGCAAATCGCCGGCATACCACTTGTACAAGATACTGTGGCCGGGCGGCACCACGGATTCATGGTTGACGCCCACCACGTTCCCATCCCCCCAGTGCGGCACGTAATGCACCATCTGCGGATGCAAGCCGATGTGACGAGACGGCCGCACATGGTTGTTGTTGAACGAGGTGAAGGCCGATGCGCCAGCGCCTTCGTCACGAGGCACCAGCAGGCTCAGCGTGGTGAAGCCGGGCAGATCGGGCATCGGCCCTTCGCTGGGCGGTGGCAGGCGGTTGTCCAAGCGCACCTGCACGCACTCACCGGCGGCCGCGCGCAGCACGATCGGCTCCACCGGCGCCTGCGCATTGAGCCGGCCGGTCTTCGGGTCGATGTCTTCGTGGCGCACCAACAAAATGGCGGTGGGATCGTGCAGGGGGCCAAGCCCGAAGCGCCGCGTCTCTTTCAGTGATCCTGGTGTTTCGATCTGCGCGGTGGTCGGGTCGTCGCCCTCATGGAAGATGTGGAGCGTGACCTCCAAACGGCGGGGGTTGTACACCAGGGTGCCGCCTTGCGGATCCAGAGCGGCCGAGGTGGGCAGTCGAACCCCAGGAACCGCGGGCAAGAGGCGCTGGGCCAAGCCGGCCACCAGGTGGTAGTAGCGCACCGGCGCGTCGGCCGGACACTCGTTGCCCAACATGCCGGCATCCTGGGGGGCCAGGACCACGGGTTTGGGCATGGCCGAGGGATCGTGCACCGACGGCAGCAGCATCAGCTGGTCTTGGTCATCCCGCCGCATCGGGTCGGCATCCGGGGCGGGATCGCGCCGTTGCAACGTCCGAATCACGCCCCAAGCACCATTCCACAAGCCATCTTGGCTGCCATCGACGGTGTACAGCCGGTCGGTCGCATTGACGCGCCCGTCTTCACCATGATCGGTGATGCGCATCGACAGCGTGAATTGCTCGGACAGGCCGATGTTTTGCCCGCCCCGCCACCCGGAATGCGGCGCCAGCCCAAAGCCGCTGCCGCCTTGCAGCCATTTCAAGGCATTGATGGCCGTGTTGTGTTCATGCTCATGCGATCCGGCTTGGATCTTGATGCGCACCAAATCGCCGGAATACGCCCGCAAAATCGGCGTGAACGGATCGCCCGGGCGCACGTCGTGCGTCAAGGGGGGGTAGGGCGCCTCTCCGTTGACGGTGTTCAGCGCCGCCAAGCGGCGATCCGTGCGCGTTTGGAAAGCAAAGGCCAAGTCCCCGGCGCGACCCGCCGCTTGCCGGCGCGTGGCCGGGTCGAACACACGGGCCGCCAGCGGCTCCTGGCGATAGTTGACCACCATGGTGCCCACGTCGTCGGCCGAGATGATTTCTGGACACGGCCGGGGCACTTGGGCCGGGGTGCGCCCCAGCACTCGTTCACGCACCTTGCCATCGGCATCACGCGTCTTGAGCACCACCGGCTCATCCTGCCCCGGGCAACGGGGTTCGAGCGCCACCACGTCGGGCCACAGCGGCTTGGCCGGCTGACGCCATGAGGGCGTGACCGCCTTGCGGAACGACTGCGCATCGGCCGCACGCACCACGCCCCGCTCGTCCACCCCACGGTACTCCCCCTTGCGGTAGGCATGCTGGAAATCGCCGAATTGCAAGAAGAACTCTCGATGCGGCTCGTGGGCTTGGGCGTCGGCCGGCTGGATGACCGCCTGCCAAGAGGTCGGCCCCCCGTCGCAGCGCCCGACCGTGGGCGCGCCAGGGCTGAACTCGCCACGGCAGTCGGTGCCGGGCTGGTCGCGGCTGTAGAGCAGCTCGCCGGTTTCGTTGTGCCACCAAGTCGAGCCCGGCGGCTCGGTCAGCATCGTGGCATACAAGCCCACTTGTTGATGGGTGGACGGGCCCAAATGGTCGTGCGTGAACGTGATGCCCAGGCCGCGGTGGCGGTGCTCTTTGTTGACGATCGGGTCCGAGAACCATCGTTGAATGGTCGTTCGTGCCCCCAGCCAGTCGCACACGCCGGGCAAGGCCAAACCGTCGGTATCGCGGTTGTGAAACGCCTCGTAGCCCTTTTCATCCCACAGCGCTTCGCAATGGCCCCATTGGAACGGCCCCTTGCGCCCAAAAAAGTAATGCGCACGCGGCTTCAGCGGATCGTGCGGGCCCACCAGCGGGGCCCCGGGGTCATGGGCGATCTGCCCGGGTGCATACGGATTGGGCACGGCCTGTGCCCCGGCGGCCCGGTTCCAGGCGTTGATCGCATGGATGCGCGAGCGCACCATGCCGGGAGAGAAGGTACCGTCTTCGTAATTCCAGCCATTGGCGCCACCGTCGGCGGCCACCAGGTCCCACTTGGGCAAATGGATGTGCTGGCCGATGACATCCGTGGGAGTTTTGACCTGGTAGTCGTCCATCTCGAACTCTTTGGGCACCAGGTTGGTGTGCAAATAACGCGCGCAGTCAAAAGTGTTCATGCGCAGCACCAACGGCTCCGGAGGACGCACCCGCTCGACTTGGGCCGCCCCTGGCAAGCTGCGCAACGCCGTGGCCAAGGTGGCATCCACGTCCTGCCACAAGGTCAGGATGCGCTGCTGGGGATAATGGTCGCCCAGCTTGTTGAAGGTCACATCCAACTGGATGTTGGCGCCTTTGAAGATGCGCGGCGTCTCGGCATTGAAGGGGCTGCTGCCCAAGTGGCGCAGGCCGTCGGCGCCGAAGAACAAGGGCGGCTCCGCGGCCGTCAAACGTCGCCGCCTGTCGTCGATGCAAGGGTCGAAGAACGGCGCCCCCGGCGTCGGCGGTGCGCCATTGGTTTCGAAGACCGATCCGGTCACCGTGCCGTCGGGCAGCACCGCGTGGCTGGCATGACCAGGCTGGGCATGGAACTTCATGGCCACTCGTTCCACATCGGTGCCCTGCTCCGGGAAAAACACCGGCTTGATCTTCTTCTCGTGCTTTTCGGCCGTCAGGCGGGTGAAGGCGAATTCGGCCTGGCTGCCGGCGGAATAGCCCTCCACCGCATGCCGCGGCAAGCCGCCGTCGAAGCCGCCCACCGATCGATCCATGTCCAGCGGCGGCGTCGGCGGACGCGAGCCCACCGTGGTTTCGATGCCAGCCACCCAAAACGGAAAGCCCGGGTTGCGATCACGCTCGATCACCCGCGCCAAGGAGCCTTTGATGCGCCCATCGGGCAATTTGCGCGGGTGCGCGACCACCTCCACCCGGCCGGGCATCGGCGGCAAGGCCTTGCCCGGCAGCGGCACCACGGCCGGAATCGGCGAGCCTTGCGCCAGTTCCCCATCGGGCAAGGCGCGTGCACCGGGCGCTGGCGTGCCATCGGCCAAGGCATACGGCCGCACATGAAAGCCCTCGCCCCACTGACTGACCTGCAGCCGCGTGCCCCACTCGAACGTGTCATGGATGCGCCACAAGTACCACATGCCTTGGGCGAAGTGGGGATAGTAGTGACAGTGAAACACCGCGTCGCCAGCGCTTTTGTTGCGATTGCCCGAGCCCCCAAAGGCGATCTCATAGGTGTAGCCCGAGCCCGGCCCAATGGCCTGCGCATCGATGTAGTTCGAGTTGTCGTCGTTCGGATTGAACAGCCACTGGTGGTTGTGCAAGTGGAAGATGTGCTGCTCTTTGCCGGAATGCAAATTGCGGAAGCGCACCGCATCCCCCAGATAGCTGTGATGCACATTGGCCGGGTCGGCGGGGTAAAACACGCGCTGCGCCTTGGGACCGAGCCGCTTGTGCTGCAGCGGCCGCTCGGCATCCTCGGCCTTGAGCGCCTCGAGCTTCTGGGCGCTGATGCCCACCAAGTCCGGGCCGGGCAGATCATGGGCCGGCGTGAGCTGCTCCAGCCCTATGTTGGCCGGGCGATCCACCAGCAAAGCCGGGTCTCCGACGGTGAACGAGGACAGAAAAAACTCCTCGAACGCGCAATCCACACAATCGTGCATCGGCCCCACGCCCAGACGGTTGGCAATCACCTCGGCGCCCACGCCCGCCGAACCGTAATTGATCATGAAGGCATCGCGCACCCCATGCAGTGTGTGGCCGAGCACCGGGTCCTCGAACAGCCCGGGGAACGCCTGGGCTGCGGCGTTCTCGTCATGGAAGACCGAGACGAACTCTCGAAACGGCTCCAGCCGATTGGGCAGGGTCGGGTTGCGCTGGCCCAAGCTCTCCAACGGATAGGTGTGCGGCGGGAAGCTGCCATCCTTGTTGGGGCCCAGCACGATGGCGTTGATGTCGCCATGCACCACACGCACGCTGCCGTCGGGCTCGGGTTGCGTCATGGCCAGAATCGGCAGCCCCGCCTTGCCCTCCAAGCTCCACGGCGCCCGATCGGGATAACGGGCTTCGTAATCGATGATCGGATGCCCGCCGGGCGTGCAGGCGCGCTGCGCATCATGCGCACAAGGCCGCACCGGCTGGCCGGCCAAGGCCGGATCTCCCAGCCAGCGGGTGGCCAAGCGCAGTTCCTCTTCGGTGACTTGCCCCCGATACGCACGGCCACCCACGGGCTGCACCGCCACCACGGCAAACAGCCCCGTCCCACTGCTGCCGGCGGTGCCTTCCCCGCCAAACACCGCGCCCGGATTGGTCACCAAGAAACTGCCTTCGGCTGGCGCACGAAACACGTACGTTCGCGACTGCCCGGGCGCGGCCAACGAGCCGGGGTTGCGCCCGACATACGAGGCATCCGAGGCGATCGAGCCAACCAACTCCAGGCCGTTGGGATGGAAGCCGACGAAGCGGCTGGCGACTTGGTCGTCGATGTCTTGGTTGGGGTCGCGCGAACGCGCGTCCATCGGATGCCCGTGCGGCAACAATTCGGGCTCGGGCCGATGAGCCTCGTAGGGATTGGACCGGGGTGTCAGCAAGTTGGTCAGATGCACCTGCAAGCACTGCCCCGCGTGCAGCCGCAACACCAAAGGACGCGGCCGCAGGTCCGGCCGCAGCGTCACCTTGCCCAGCAGTGCCTTCGGCTGCTTCAGTTGCGCCCGCTCCACCGGTCGGGGCACCCCTTTGGGGTCGCGCCAGACCAGATCGTGCGCCAAGGCATACATTTGCCAGTTGACGTTCTGCGCGCCCAGGCGGTTGAACACCATGGGCATGTCGATGGCCACGACCTCGGCCACCACGGTATTCCGTGGCGGACACACTGGATCCGCACGGACGGCCCCCCCAACGGTCCAGGCCATCGCCGCCAAGGCGGACACACCGGCCGCCTTCCATCGCCAAAAGCACGCCATGCCCCGTCCCTCCCCTCAAAGGTAGGTGATAGCACCTGCTGCTTCTTCTGCTTTTCTTATAGGTCAGGGCGCCGCAACCTTCAAAGCAAAAGCTTGTGACAAAGCGTAGCCCTCCGGCCTTCCCCCTCGACCTGGGGGGAACGAAGGCACCGGCGCCCGGCCCGAGAACGCGCTATTGCCCCCGCCAATAAAAAAACGCCACCTGCAGTGACGGTGGCGTCGGGGCGCTGGGGCCGGCGCCTGCGTGCCGCAGGGGCACGCAGGCGCGCAGGCCGCAGAGATCATTTGCTGTAGGCCGTCTCGCCGTGCGAAGCGATGTCCAGGCCCTCGCGCTCGTCCTCTTCGGACACGCGCAGGCCAATGACCAGATCGACGATCTTGTAGGCGATGAGCGACACCACGCCGGACCACACGATGGTCAGCAGCACGCCCTTGGCTTGAATCCACACTTGCGAAGCGATGGAGAAGTCGGCCGCGCCAACACCCCCCAGGCCGGGCGCCGCGAACACACCGGTGAGCAAAGCGCCGACGATGCCGCCCACGCCATGCACACCGAACACGTCCAGCGCGTCGTCGGCGCCGAGCATGCGCTTCAGACCATTGACCCCCCACAAGCAGATGAAGCCAGCGGCCAAACCGATGACGATGGCGCCCATCGGGCCGACCAAGCCAGCCGCCGGGGTGATGCCCACCAGGCCAGACACCGCACCCGAGGCCGCCCCGAGCATCGAGGCCTTGCCCTTGGCCAGACCTTCACCGATGCACCAGGCCAGGGTGGCCGCGCCCGTGGCCACGATGGTGTTGATGAAGGCCAGCGAGGCTTGGGCATTGGCTTCCAGCGCCGAGCCGGCATTGAAGCCAAACCAGCCCACCCACAGCAGCGAGGCGCCCACCATGGTCAGCGTCAGCGAGTGCGGCGGCATGGCCTCCTTGCCGAAGCCAATGCGCTTGCCCACCATGTAGGCGCCCACCAGCGCGGCCACCCCCGCGTTGATGTGCACCACCGTGCCGCCGGCGAAGTCCAGCGCGCCGTCCTTGAACAGCAGCCCCTCGGAGAACCACACCATGTGGGCGATGGGCAGGTAGCTGAAAGTAAACCACAGCACCGTGAACAGCAGCACCGCCGAGAACTTGATGCGCTCGGCAAAGGCGCCAATGATCAGCGCACAGGTGATGGCCGCGAACGTGGCCTGGAAGGCGATGAACACGTACTCCGGCAGCTTGGCCTGCGGCGAGAAGGTGTCGGCCAGCGACTCCTGCGTCACGCCCATCAGGAAGACCTTGTCCAGCGTGCCGATGAAGGCACCGCCGCCGCCGAAAGCCAGGCTGTAGCCGTAGAGCACCCACAGCACGGTCACCAGCGAGAAGATCACGAACACCTGCATCAGCACCGACAGCATGTTCTTGGCTCGCACCAGGCCGCCGTAAAACAGCGCCAGGCCGGGAATGGTCATCAGGATGACCAACAGGGTGGCCGTCAACATCCAGGCCACGTCGCCCTTGTTCACCGTGGGCGTTGGGGCCTCTGCGGCAGCCGCCGGTGCGGTATCGGCGGCAGCAGCAGCGGCAGGCGCGGCCGCTTCGCTGAGCGCAGGCGCCGAGGCCGCAGCGTCTTGAGCGAAGGCGAGGTCCACGACCCCGAGGGTCGACAGACCAAACGCCAAGATGGCTAGCAATTTCTTCATGGGTTGTCTCTCTGGGTCGATGGAATCACAGGGCGTCCTTGCCCGTCTCGCCGGTGCGGATGCGCACCACCTGTTCGAGCGCGGACACGAAGATCTTGCCGTCACCGATCTTGCCGGTGCGGGCCGAGCCCTCGATGGCCTCGATGACGCGATCGACGATGGCATCGTCCACCGCCGCCTCGATCTTCACCTTGGGCAGGAAGTCGACGACATACTCCGCCCCCCGGTACAGCTCGGTGTGGCCCTTCTGGCGGCCAAAGCCTTTGACTTCGGTCACCGTGATCCCTTGTACCCCGATGGCACTGAGGGCTTCACGCACTTCGTCCAGCTTGAAGGGCTTGACGATGGCAGTCACCATCTTCATGGCTTGCTCCTTTGAAAGTGAAAGAAGGTGCCCGCTGCCGACCGGGCACCCGCGGTCTTACATGGCCTTGGTCAGCGTGAGGATGAAGCGCGCTTTGTTGATGTCGCCGTAATAGTTCTTTTTGTTGGCCCCCACCACATGGCCTCCCAGCGAGAAGCCCGAGCCCAAGTCATAGGTGGCGCCCAGCTTGTAGTCGTAGTAATCGGGCGGGGCCGCATCGCTGGCCCACAGCGTGTAGCCCAGCCCGGCATTGAGGGTGAGCTTGTCGATCAGCGGCAGGTTGGCCGACAGCGCAAAGTAGCCGGTGTTGCGGCTGTCGGGCACGGCGAAGTACTCGTCGGAGACCGTGTGCGAATACTTGAGCGCGAACGGGCCGTAGCTCAGACCGCCGTAAATTTCCGTGGTGTTGGCATCGGACAGTCCGGGATAGAGGTACTGCAGCACGCCGATGTCGTAGCCCAGGCCGGCCACTTCCCCTTTGTAGCCGCCATAGACATCCATCTCGATGCCATTGGCGAAGTTGATGCTGGAGTTCCAGTTGCCGACGTAGAAGCCCCCGAGGCTGTAGTCGAAGCCGCCTTGGACGGCCGGTTTGTTGCCGGTCTGGTCCTGGCCGCGGAATTTGTAATTGGTGGTCAGGCTGAAGTTGGTGGCCACGCCTTCGGCCATCGCCGGAGCGGCGAGCACGGCAGAGGCCAAGGCGAGTGCGAGCAGGGTCTTGCGAGGCATGGACAAACTCCTGAAGGGGTGAAGAAATGAACCCGCAGCTGCAACTGCAGGAAACATGCCATCGCCAAGCCGGCCCAGATCGCCCCAGGACGGCACATCGCGAGCCCATATCGGCACCTCGACGCACGACCTCGGTGCATTCGAGGCCGATGCACCAGACCTGTGCCCCCACAGCCACGGGGACTGCGGCAAGGCCTCGGAGCCGGCGGCTGCCGCCACAATGCAGGCTTGGGCACCTTGGCGTGCCCAGCAAAACAACCATGTTCAGGAGGACTCCCGTCCATGTCGCTGGCCGTGATCCACAGCCGGGCGCTGGCCGCCTTGCAGGCCCCGCCCGTCACCGTCGAGGTGCATCTGGCCAACGGCCTGCCCAGCTTCACGCTGGTGGGCCTGGCCGACACCGAAGTCAAGGAAGCCCGTGAGCGTGTGCGCGCTGCGCTGATCAACAGCGGGCTGGACTTCCCTCACAACAAACGCATCACCGTCAACCTGGCCCCTGCCGATCTGCCCAAGGAAACCGGCCGCTTCGACCTGCCCATTGCGCTGGGCATCCTGGCCGCGCAAGGCCAGATTCCCGCCGCCGCCTTGGACGGCTACGAGTTCGCCGGCGAGTTGTCGCTGGCCGGCGATTTGCGGGCCGTGCGCGGCGCGTTGGCCATGAGCCTGGCACTGCGTCGCCAAGGCGCCGCGCGCGCGATGGTGCTGCCCCTGGACAGCGCCCGCGAAGCCTCCCTGGTCGAAGGCACCACCGTCTATGGCGCGCGGCATTTGTTGGACGTGGTGCAGTCGCTGCTGCCGCCGCGCGCAGGCGAGCCACCCCCCCACGGCTGGGTGCGGGTGTGCGAGCGTCCTCAAGCCCAAGCTGTCGCTGGCCCCGATCTGCGCGAAGTCAAGGGCCAAGCCGGCCCGAAGCGGGCGCTGGAGATCGCCGCCGCCGGGGGCCACAGCGTGCTGATGGTGGGCCCGCCAGGCACGGGCAAGTCCATGCTCGCGCAGCGCTTTGCCGGCTTACTGCCTGCGCTGGACACCGAAGCGGCCCTGGAGTCGGCGGCCGTGCTCAGCCTGGTGGGCGCTTTCGATCCAGCGCGCTGGGGCCAGCGCGTACTGCGCGCCCCGCACCACAGCGCCTCGCCGGTGGCGCTGGCCGGTGGGGGCTCGCCTCCGCGACCGGGCGAAATCTCGCTGGCCCACCAAGGCGTGCTCTTTCTGGACGAGCTGCCCGAGTTCCCGCGCGCGGCACTCGAAGTCCTGCGTGAGCCTTTGGAGACCGGCCAGATCACCATCGCGCGCGCAGCGCACCATGTCGAGTTTCCGGCGCGCTTTCAACTGATCGCCGCGATGAACCCCTGTCCCTGCGGCTACCTGGGCTCGCGAGTGCGCGCCTGCCGCTGCAGCCCCGAGGCCGTGGCACGATACCAAGGCCGGCTCAGCGGGCCACTGCTGGACCGCATCGACATCCAGGTCGAAGTCAACAGCGTGCCGCACGAGGAATTGCTGCGGCTGCCCGAAGGCGAGCCCAGCGCCGCCGTGGCCGAGCGTGTGGCTCGGGCCCGGCAACGGCAGCTGGCCCGCCAGGGATGCACGAACGCCCAGCTCCAAGGGGCGCAGCTCGATGCCCACTGTGGGCTCCACGACGATGCGCAGCGCTTCTTGCAGGCCGCAGCCAGCCGGCTGGACTGGTCGGCACGCAGCCTGCACCGGGTGCTCAAAATCGCCCGCAGCATCGCCGACCTGGCCGGCGCCGACTTGCTGGCCATGGCCCATGTGGCCGAAGCGATCCAGCTGCGGCGTGTCCTGGTCGCCTCGTGAAGGCCCTGGCGCGCCCACGCGCGCTCAGCCGTCGATGTGCCAGCGATGGCCGCATCGCTGGCATTGCACCTGCAGCCGCTGGCCGCCCTGGTCCTCGTCGATCAGACTCCAACGAGCATAGGCGTGACATGCCGGGCATTGCGCTTGATGGGCCACGTGCTCGGCATGCATCAGCAAAGCGAGATAGCGCCGCAGCGCCCACAGCCCGATGGCTGCACTGGCCGCAGCGCACAGGCCAACCCATGCCTGCACCAGCAGTGGGGCCCCACGCTCATAAGCCTCGGCGCTGCCCAGCAGGCCCACCAGGGACAGCACCAACAGCACGAGGTGCAGGTGGCTGAGGACGAGTTCACGCTCGTACCATTTGCGAAAGCCGTGCTGGCGGATCATTTGTGCCATCGTCATCGCACCCTCCTGCCGCCCCACGGCGCCTGGCCCGAAGGCTCATGATCGCACCGGCGCAGCCCGCCCGGCAAGCCCCCATCGGAACGATGGGCTCGGCTGGGTCCTCACAAGACTTGGGCCACGGCCGCGACACGGGCCTCGTGGATGAGCGTGGCAATGCGAGGCCCGCTCAGGCCGCGGGCCTGGGCCTGTCGGGCGATCTCGCCAGCGTCCACCCCTTGCGCGGCGCGCAAGGCGCGGCGCAGCCGCTGGCCCTGCGGATAGTCCTGCTCGCCCAAACCGAGCCGGCCCCGGGCATCGCATTCACAGGCCAGCAAGATCTCCTCGAAGCGCTCGGGCTTGCGAAACGCATCGCAACGCTCCAGCAGGCGCACCAGGGCCGCGGCCGTCCACTCGCCGGCGCGGTGGATGTTGCCGTGTTCGCGCGCCACCACTTCGGCGATCTCGCGGCAGTCGCTGGGCACACGCAGACGCACGCACAGCTGGCGCAACAGGCCCACGCTGCGCTGCTCGTGCCCGATGTGACGCGGCCACAGCTGCGGCGGCGTGGTGCCCTTGCCCAGATCGTGCGTCAAACAAGCAAACCGCACGGGCAACGACGCCTTCAGCCGCGCGGCCATGTCCAGCACCAGCATCAGGTGCATGCCCGTATCCACCTCGGGGTGGTATTCGGCCCGCTGCGGCACGCCCCACAGCCGATCCACCTCGGGCAGCAGGCGTGCCAGGGCGCCACACTCGCGCAGCACCTCGAACATGCGTGAGGGCTTCTTCTCCATCAGCCCACGCGACAGCTCCTGCCACACGCGCTCGGGCACCAAGTGATCGACCTCGCCGTGCTCGACCATCTGGCGCATCAGCATCAGCGTCTCGGCCGCCACGCTGAACTCGGTGAAGCGCGCCGCAAAGCGGGCCACGCGCAGGATGCGCACCGGATCCTCGGCAAACGCCGGTGAGACATGCCGCAGCACCTGGTCCTGCAGATCGCGCACACCGCCGAAAGGGTCGATCAGGCGGCCGTCTTCGTCCTCGGCGATGGCATTGATCGTCAGGTCGCGGCGCTGCAGGTCCTGCTCCAGGGTCACGTCCGGCGCCGCATGGAAGACAAAGCCATGGTAGCCGTGGCCCGTCTTGCGCTCGGTGCGCGCCAGCGCATATTCCTCATGCGTCTGAGGATGCAAGAACACCGGGAAATCGCGCCCCACCGGCGTGAAGCCCGAGGCGATCATGGCCTCGGGGGTGGCGCCCACGACCACCCAGTCGCGGTCGCTGACCGGCAGGCCGAGCAGCCGGTCGCGCACGGCACCCCCGACCATGTAGACCTTCATGGCCAGCAAGTGTAGCGGGCCGGCTTCAGCCGGTGCGCCCCCGCTCAGCCGCGACGGGCAAAAGCCCGGTACTGCAGGTAGCGGCTGCGCGGCTCGCGCCCACCCAGATAGCCCGCAGCCACCGAAGGCAGGTCCACCGGGGCAATCCCCAGAGCCTGCAGGCCCGGCAGCCGACCGCTGGCCACGTTGGGCACGCGCATCGACGCGATGTTGTCGCGGCTCATCAAAGGCTCGCCCGGCAGGCACTCAAGCACCAGCGCCTGCAGCCAGCCCAGGACCTCGGGCAGGGGCACGATGGGCCGGGGATGGCCCGACAGCTCGCCGGCCAGGCGCACCAGCTCGGCCAGGGTGTAGACCTGCGGTCCGGCGCATTCGTAGGTCTGGCCGATCGAGTCGGGGCGGTCCAAGGCGTGGACCAGGGCCTGGGCCACATCGCCCACCCACACCGGCTGGAAGCGGGCCCGCGCACCGGCCAGCGGCACCACGGGAAAGACACGCTGCAACGCCGCAAAGAGGTTGAGAAAGCGGTCTTCGGCCCCGAAGATCACCGAAGGCCGCAGCACCGTGAGATCGAGCCCGGACTGCGCTCGCAGCACGGCCTCGCCCTCGGTCTTGCTGCGCAAGTAATGCGAGGGGGCGCCTTCGCCCACGCCCAAAGCGCTGACATGCAGCAAGCGGCGCACGCCTTGCTCGGCACACACCTGGGCCAGCTGGCGCGGCAGCGCCACGTGCACGCGCTCGAAGTCGGCGGCTCGGCCATGCAGGATGGCCACGAGATTGATGACCGCATCGCAGCCGGCCACCAGGCGGCGCAACTGGGCCGGATCGTGCACATCGGCCTGGACCAGCTCCACCGTGGGCAACATCTGGATGTGCTTGGCCCGCGCGGGCCGTCGGCTGGGCACACGGATGAGGCCTCCGCCACCGCCGTTGCGTTCGACCAGGCGTTCGCACAGATGGCGGCCCACGAAGCCGGTGCCGCCAAGGACGAGGATCTTGTTCATGAGGTGTCCACCAAACAGGGCCATCAGGGCAAATCGGCGCGGGGCGCTGGTGCATCCGGGGCGCGTGGCCCGATGCGGGGCTCCAGGCGATCACGCAGCCGAGGCACCCGCCCATGCAACAGCGCGTCGTAGTACGTGGCGTTGGACAACACTTTCTTCACGTAGTCCCGCGTCTCGTTGAATGGAATATTTTCGATCCACACGGCGGCTTCCAGCACCGGTCCGTCGCGCCAGCGGCGCGGCCGACCCGGTCCGGCGTTGTAGGCCGCCGCCCCCAGCGCCAGCGAGCCCTGGTCCTCGATCACGAGCTTCAGATAGCTCATCCCCAACAACAGGTTGATCTCGCGATCATTGAGCATCGAGGGCTGATACTTCAGGCCGATTTGGCGCGCCGTCCAGCGGGCGGTGGCCGGCATCAACTGCATCAGCCCAGAGGCCCCCACGTGTGAGCGCGCATCCAGGATGAACCGAGATTCCTGACGAATCAGCCCATAGACGACGGCCGGGTCCACGCCCACCTCACGCGCCTTGAGGACCACTTCGCGCCGAAAAGGCATGGGGAAGCGCTGCTCGAAACTCACCTCGGCCTGGGTGCGCTCGCTGGTGTTGATGCAGCGGTCCCACACCTGCAGATCGCAGGCCAACTGGGCGGCGGCCAGCAGGTCGCGGTCGCCCATGCGTCCAGGGCCGCCGAAGCTCAGGGTCCAGTTCCATTCGCGCACGCCCTCGTTGCGCAAGCCCAGCTCGATGAGTCGCAGCGCCCGCTGCAAGCCGGGGTTGGCCTGCGCCCGGGCCCGTTCCTCGGCGGTCAACGGCGCTGGCGCAGGTGGCAGCAGATGCGGCCGGTCCAAGGCCTCGGCCGCCAATTGCCCGTAGAAATGGTATTGGCCGGCCAAGGTCTCCAGCAGCGCCTGGGCCTGGGCGCGTAAGCTTTCGGCTTGGGCCGACTCCCGGGCGACCTCGCGCAAGGCACGTGCCTTCCAGTACATCCAGGCCGGCTCGCGCTGCTCGGCGCCCGACAAGGCCTCGATGCCCTGCAACACCTGCGACCAGCGGCCCGCACGCAGGGCTGCACGCACCTTCCAAACCAGCATTTCGTCCGACCACGAGCCCACATCGGCCTTGCGCGCCGCATACTGGTAGTACTCGACCGCCTCGGGCATCAGCCGAAGGGCCGCTTGGCGGCCGATGCTGGCCCACACCCAGGACGCCAGCTCGTCGGGCAGCCAGGCCGCCCAGCGGTCACGCATCTGAGTGGCAGCCAACTGCGGATCGTTGGCCGCCAGACGGATCAGGGCCAGCGCGGTCAGCTCGGCCGCCTCGCGCCGGTCGGTGCGGCCGGCGCGCACCACGTAGCGGGCCGGGTTCTCCAGCAGCTCGTTGAAATTGATGACGACCGAGGCTCCCAGCAATTCCAAGGCCTGACGTGCCGCCCGCGGGCGGTTCTGCTCGAGGGCCAGCCGGGCCTTGCGCCAGACATCGTCGGCCGTGAGCACGCCAGCCGCGTAAAGCTGCGAGGCCATCGCCGCGCAGCCCACGTCGGCGTCGCGCTGGGCATACCAAGCCGCCCGGGCCGCCTGACGCAGCGCCTCTTGCGCATGACCGTCGCGGTGACGCAGGATCTGCTCATAGCAGTGGAGCTCGCGGTCATCGCGCATGCGGAACTTCGGCAGCTCGACGGCCATCTGCGCCCAGTCGCCGCGGCGGCCCAGCTCGAGCAGCCAGTCGTTGCGCAGCCGGTCTTCCACATAAGTGCCGCCCCAGCGCGCGTAAAACTCGGCCAGCTCGCCCGCGCTGGCTTCGCTCAGACGCAGGTTGAGCGCCCAATAATCGATCCAAGGCGTCAAGGGATGGTTCTGCGCTCGGGCCTCGCGCAGCAGGCTTTGCAACCGAGCCGCGTCCTTGCGTGCATAGGCGTCACGCGCCTGCACCGCCAAGTCGGCCACCTGCTGCGCGCGCAAGGGCCCCCAGGCGCAGCCGGTCAGCAGCGCGGCCACCACCACGCACAAGGCGCGCCGATAATCGAATCCTTTGGGAAAAAATCTCATCGAGCAGATGCCTTGGATCTCGGAGTCGGAGTCCCTGGAGCGGGCCGCGTTGCGTCAGCAACTGCTCCAAGCGCGCGAGCGCTTCGTGGCCTCCCCTGCAGGTGCGGCGGCCCATCAGACCCTGGGGCGGCGGCTGCGCGACGTGCTCGTCACTCTGGAGCCGCAGGTGCTGGGGCTGTACTGGCCGGTCCACGGGGAATTTAACGCAGTGTCAGCCTGGGGCGACGACATGCCCGAGCTCGCCGCAGGGCTGGCCTTGCCTTTTGCCCGCCGTCGTCCCGCGGCGATGGTCTACCGGCACTGGGACGGCCGCAGCCCGCCCGAGCTGCTCGATGACTGCGGCATCCCCAGCACGGCAGGCGCCGAGGTCGTGCCCGATGTGGTGCTGGTGCCTTGCGTGGGCTTCAGCCGCGCGGGCTACCGGCTGGGCTATGGCGGCGGCTACTTCGACCGCTGGCTGGCCGCGCACCCGGGCGTGACCGCCGTGGGCGTGGCCTATGCCGACAGCCAGATCGCCCTCGAACCCCAGGACCATGACCGCCCACTGACGATCGTGGTCACCGAACACGAGGTGCTCGCCCCGTAGCGGCGGGAAAAGAGTCGCTCGATCGGCCTCACTGCCCCCCTGAAGCGGGCGGGGTGCGACGCGCGAGCGCCTCAGTGTTCGGCGGGCGTGCCTTCGGCCGGCGCCAGCAAACGGGCCTGACGCGGATTGGGCAGCTGGGGCGGCACTTCCGAAAGCTTGTTCTCGGTCATGTAGTCGTTCATCTCGCGCCAGCCGGCGAAGATGGCCGCCTTGTCGGCCTTGGGATTGAGCGTGAAACAGTCCTCGATGGCCCGGCCGGCATGGCGGCAGGCCGCACCCAGTGCACGCCCTTCGGCCTCACGCCGCTCGGCCACGGCCTGCGCCGACTCGATGCCAAGCTGGTCGCAGCCCGCCAGCACCAGCAGGCCGGGCAGCAGCAAAAGGGCAATCAGGGCACGCATGGCAAGGCAGCAAATGGTCCGTTCTCACCGGTATCGGCCACCGGCAAGCCGACTTGAGCCCCTCCAGCGCTCAACGGTACACGCCGCTGCGGGCCATCTCCAGCAGGCGCGCCACCCGATCTTCGGTGGACGGATGGGTCGAAAACAGCCCGCTCAGCCCCCCACCGGACAGCGGGTTCATGATCATCATCTGCGCCGTCTCCGGGTGGCGCTCGGCCGCCTCCAGCGGAATGCCCTGCGCGTAGCGCTGGATCTTTTGCAAGGCACTGGCCAGGGCTTGCGGGTCGCCGCAGATCTCGGCGCCGCCGCGGTCGGCCTCGAACTCGCGCGCACGGCTGATGGCCATCTGGATCAGGCTGGCGGCCAGCGGCGCCAGAATCATCACCAGCAAGCCCACGATGGGATTGGCCGGCCGACCTTCGCTGTCGCGCCCCCCGAACAACATCGCGAAATTGGCCAGCATCGAAATTGCACCGGCCATGGTGGCGCTGATGGTGGAAATCAGGATGTCGCGGTGCTTCACATGGGCCAGCTCATGGGCCATCACGCCGCGCAACTCACGCTCATTGAGGATACGCATCAGCCCGGTGGTGGCCGCCACGGCGGCGTTGTGCGGGTTGCGCCCGGTGGCAAAAGCATTGGGCGCCTCCTCGTGGATCAGGTAGACCCGCGGCATGGGCAGCCCCGCCCGGCCGGCCAGCTCGCGCACCATCGCGTAAAACTGGGGCGCCGTGGTCTCGTCGACCTCCTGGGCGTTGTACATCTTCAGCACCAGTTTGTCGGAAAACCAGTAGCTGAAGAAATTCATCCCCAGCGCCACCAAGAGCGCCAGCATCATGCCCTGCTGCCCGCCCAACACGGAGCCGATGGCCATGAACAGTCCGGTGATGGCCGCCATCAGGACGGCGGTCTTCAGCATATTGAACATGGATGCGTTCCTTTCAATGGCGTGGAATCTCGACGCCCCATCTGGGGACGAACCGGGAGGAACTCAAGTCGGCGGCCCCAGGACCATGCCCGGCGCCACCGGGTGGCCGCTCAGGAACTCCCTGCCGCTCAAGCGCCGGCCGCCGGGCTTTTGCAACTGGGTCAGGCACAGCGCCTGCTCGCCGCAGGCCACGACCGGCCCGGCCTCGTCCAGGCGCAGCACCTCGCCGGGCCGCCCCTGACCGACAGCCAGCCGGGCCGCCCAGATCTTCAAGGGCTGCTGCGCGAGCCGCGCCGCCCCCCCGGGAAACGGGTCGAAGGCCCGCAGCCTGCGCTCGATCACCACCGCCGGCTGCGTCCAATCGATCGCCGCTTCGGCCTTGTCGATTTTGCGCGCGTAGGTCGCGCCCTCCTCGGGCTGCTTCACAGGACGCAAGCCGCCACGGGCCGCCAAGGCCAAGGCCTCGACGATCAGCCGGGCGCCCAGTGCGGCCAGCCGGTCGTGCAGTGACGCGGCGGTGTCGTCCGGGCGGATCGGCTCGGGCGCGCTCAGCAGCATGTCGCCGGTGTCCAGCCCCTCATCCATTTGCATGATCGTGACGCCGGTGTGCGCGTCGCCGGCCTCGATGGCCCGTTGGATGGGAGCCGCCCCCCGCCAGCGCGGCAGCAACGAGGCATGGATGTTCAGGCATCCCAGGCGCGGCAGCTGCAGCACCCAAGGCGGCAGGATCAGTCCGTAGGCCGCCACCACCATGGCTTCGGGCTGCAAGGCCCGCAAGCGCTCCTGCACCGCCCGCGCGTCCTGCCCATAGCGGCCGTCCAGGCGCAGGCCGCGGGGCTGGGCCACCTCCACACCATGGGCTTGGGCCCATTGTTTGACCGCACTGGGCAGGAGCTTCATCCCCCGGCCGGCCGGCCGATCCGGCTGGGTCAACACCAGCACGATCTCGAAGCCGGCGGCCTCCAGCGCGGCCAAGGCCGTCTGTGCGAACTCGGGCGTCCCGGCAAAAGCGATGCGCATGGCCCGGCTTCAGCGCGCCGCTTCCTTGGCGCGCTTTTGCAGCTTGGTCTTGATGCGGTTGCGCTTCAGCGGTGAGAGGTACTCGACGAAGACCTTGCCCATCAGATGGTCCATTTCGTGCTGCACGCACACCGCCAGCAAGCCCTCGGCATCGAATTCATAGGGCTGGCCATCGCGGTCCAGCGCACGCACGCGCACGCGGGCATGGCGCTCGACCTTGTCGTAGATGGCCGGCACCGACAGGCAGCCCTCTTCCCAGACGATTTTTTCTTCGCTCTTGTCGATCAACTCGGGGTTGATCAGCACCCGGGGATCGTCACGTTCGTCGGAGACGTCGATCACGATCACCCGTTCGTGTACATCCACCTGGGTGGCCGCCAATCCAATGCCTTGGGCGGCATACATGGTCTCCAGCATGTCGTCCACCAGGCGCCGGATGCGATCGTCCACCTGAGCCACGGGCTGAGCCACCTTGTGCAGGCGGGGGTCGGGATAACGCAGAATGTTCAACAGGGCCATGGGTGCGGGGCCGCCCGCCAAGGGCGGCAGGTGTGGATGACTTGCAACGCCGCTTTTCGTGAACCAATGCCGTCGCACCAGTAACGTCCGGCAAAATTCATTGCGGCATCAAGGGTTTATGGGCAGAATCTCCGAAACTATGTGAGGATTTTCGCCGATCTGTCGTCCCCGGGCGGAACAACAACTCATTAACCATACGGCGTCATGGCCCCCAACACCAGGCCATGCCGGTACGCGGAGACCCCTGCATGACTGTTCAGCTCACGCCGCAAGCCCGTCCGACGCAAGCCCCCGCGCGGGCGCGCCGCGGGGCCCACGCTTTGGTCGCTTTGACCCTGGCCACCGCCGCCGCGGCGGCCTGGGCGGTCAATTATCCGATCACCCCGCAGCAGCGCGCCACGGCCCAACAAGTCGCCCAGGCCGGGGTGCCGCTGTCCGAGCTGGCCCCCAACGCGCCCGACGTCTACACCGTCAAGCGTGGCGACACCCTGTGGGACATCTCCAGCCTGTTCCTGCGCAGCCCCTGGCGGTGGCCCGAGCTGTGGGGCATGAACCTCGATCAGATCCGCAACCCCCATTTGATCTTCCCCGGCCAGATCCTGGTGCTGGAAAAGCGCGATGGTCGCGCCCAACTGCGTGTGGCGCAGGCCGTCAGCGGCGACACGGTGCGCCTGTCCCCGCGGGTGCGCAGCACCGAACTGATCGACGGCATCACCTCGGTACCGCTGCACCTGATCGAGCCTTTCCTGAACGAAGCCGTCATCTTCAACAGCGACGAACTCGAAACCGCCCCGCGCGTGGTGGCCGCGCAAGAAGGCCGCGTGCTGATGTCGCGCGGTGACCGTGCCTATGTGCGCGGCGAGCTGGGCAACCAGCGTGACTGGCGCGTCTTCCGCAACCCCAAAGCGTTGGTCGATCCCGACACCCGGGAAGTGCTGGGCTATGAAGCCGCCTACGTGGGAGCGGCCACCTATGTGCGGCCGGGGGGTAGCACGGCCCAGGGCGAGATCGTGCCGGCCACCGTGGAAGTGCAATCGGTGCGCCTGGAAATGGGGGTGGGCGACCGCCTGGCCCCGCAGCCGCCCCGCGAGTTCATCAATTACGTGCCCCATGCGCCGCAACAACCGGTCGAAGGCCGCATCGTCTCGATCTACGGCGAAGGTGCCACGGCCGGTCAAAATCAGGTCGTCGCCCTCAACAAGGGCAAGCGCGACGGCCTGGAGCGCGGCCATGTGCTGGCCCTGTGGTCGGCTGGCCGTGTGGTCCGGGACACCACCTCGCCGGACAAAGCCACGCTGCGCTTGCCCGACGAGCGCCACGGCCTGCTGTTCGTCTTCCGGGTGTTCGATCGCATGTCCTACGCCCTGATCCTGAACGTCAAGAACCCGGTGGTGGTCGGCGACCGCTTCACCCAGCCCTGAACCAGACGGGGCAAGCCGGCCGGCGCCTCCCTGCCCGGCTGGGCCCCGAATCGCCGCAGCACCTTGGCCCGGGCCGGGCCCCTTTCCGGATGGCTGCTTCCTCTTCCCTGTCTGCCGATGAACTGGCCGCTTGGTTGCGGCTGCTGGAAACCCCAGGGCTGGGCCGCCAGGCCGTGCGACGGCTGCTGGCCGCCTTCGGCTCGCCCCAGGCCGCCTGCGCGGCCGCGCCACAGGCGCGGCGCCACCTGCTCTCGGCTCCAGCGGCCCAGGCCCTGGAGCACGAGCCGCCGCAGTTGGCTGGCTTGGTGGCGCGGACCCTGGAGTGGCTACAGGCCGATGCGCGCCATCATGTGCTGACCCTCGGGGACCCAGCCTATCCCCCGTGGCTGTTGGCCACCGCCGACCCGCCAGTCTTGCTCTATGCCTGCGGCGATCTGGCCTGGTTGCAAGCCCCCTGCCTGGCCATCGTGGGCACCCGCCATCCCACCCGGCAAGGGCAAGAGAATGCACGCGCCTTCGCCCACCACCTCAGCCAGGCCGGCTGGACCATCGTCTCCGGGCTGGCCCTGGGCATCGACGCGGCCGCCCATGAAGGCGGCCTCAGCGGGCCCGGACGCACCATCGCCGTGGTCGGCACCGGCTTGGACCAGGTCTATCCCCGCCGCCACCGCGCCTTGGCCGAACGCATTGCCGCCGAAGGTTTGCTCCTGAGTGAGTACCCGCTCGGCACCCCACCCTTGCCGCAGCATTTTCCGCAACGCAACCGGCTGATCGCCGGCTTGAGCCGCGGCACCTTGGTGGTGGAGGCCGCGCTGCAATCCGGCTCGCTGATCACCGCGCGCTTGGCGGCGGAACAGGGCCGGGAGGTGTTCGCGATTCCCGGCTCCATCCATGCCCCGCAATCGCGCGGCTGCCATGCCTTGATCAAGCAAGGCGCCAAGCTGGTGGAGTCGGCACAGGACATTCTGGAGGACTTGCTCGGGCCCGAGGTGCGTCCCCCGACCGAGGCGGCCCCCTCGGCCTGCAGCCCCGACGAGACCGAGGACCCGCTGCTCATGGCCCTGGGCCATGATCCAGCCTCGCTGGACGCGCTGCAAGCCCGCTGTGGCTGGCCCACCGACCAGCTCAATGCCCGCTTGCTGGAACTGGAACTCGAAGGCCGCGTCGAGCGGCTGCCCGGCGGTCTGTACCAGCGTTGCCACCGGGCCTGAGTTCCGTAGGATGAAACGGGCGATACCCCGGTGGATGACAGCGGTATTGCGCGCTTGCCGCCCCGTTCGCCTCGGGTATAGTCCCAGCATGTTCGACGTGCTCGTGTACCTCTACGAAAACTACTGGCGCCCCGACGCCTGCCCGGACCACGACCAGTTGGCCCGCAAACTGTCGGCCGTGGGTTTCGAGAACGAGGAAATTCAAGAGGCCCTCAACTGGTTGGACGGATTGGCCGTCTCGGCCCAGATCCATGCCAAGGCCCAGAGCGCTTCGGGGGTGCGGGTGTACACCCCGGCCGAGCAAGAGCATTTCGGGCCCGACTGCCTGGGGTTCATCAGCTTCCTGGAATCGGCAGGCGTCCTGCCCGCGCCGATGCGCGAAATGGTGATCGACCGTGCCATGGCCATCCCCGGCGGCCCGGTGGCCCTGGAGGATCTGAAGATCATCGTGCTGATGGTCTTCTGGAGCCTGGGCGAAGAGCCCGACGCGCTGATCCTCGACGAACTCTTCGTGGACGCCAAGGACCGGCTGATTCACTGAGGGCTCGGCCTCCAGCGACGGGCCGCGCGCCACGCCGCACTTGCGCGGTGCGGGCGCCGAGTCAGTTCAGCAATCGGCTGGGGTCGGCGTCGAGCTTGGCCAGCGCATCGCGGGTGGCTCGCACCGTCAGCGCTTCTTCCTCGGCGGGCACGAGCAAGCCGGCCTGGAGGAAGGCCGCCAGGCGGTGCTGCTGGAACAGCACGCAGCGCCCGGTGGGCGCGACGAACAAACTGAGCTGTTTGCGCAAGCCCTGCCAGGCCAATTGCACGGCCTCGTTGCGCCCGCGGTAGTCCAGCTTGAACCAAGCGCCCACCTGTAGCCCCCGCGCCCAAGCGACCATGGCCGGGCTGGGCATCGAGCCGCCCTCGGCCACCACCTCCAGGTCTGCCGTTTCATGGCCGGACAGGTCGAGCACCATCGACTCGTCGATCTCGACCTCGGTATCGGGCAGGATTTCTTCCAACGTTTCCAGCCGCAACATCAGCTCGTTGAGCCGCTCGGGCGGAATGGCCGCCGTCTTGGCGGTGAAGGCCGCAGCCAGCGAGTTGTTGAGCGTCTGGATGTGCTCGTCCTGCTTGTCGGGCGGCACGCCGGCGCTGGCCATGCCATCGCGCAGGGTCTTGAGCAGCGGCGGCAGGCGGCGGATGACCTCGGCGCGCTCCTCGCGCGAGACCTTGGCGCTGGCCGACCAGATCAGGTCGGCCGCCGCCCGCTTCATCGCTTTGGTCTGCTCGCTTTGCGGACCATGTTTGACCGCGGTCATCGCCAGCACGTCGGCCCAAATCTGGAACAAGAAGTCGCGCACGCCCTCCTGCACCGGCACCTCGTTGAGCATCTTGCGCAGCTCGATGGTGTACTGGATGGCCAGAATCTCCCGCTGCTCGACCTGCTGCGCCAGCGACACCCCGCGCCGCGAGGGCTCGTGCTCGTTGCGGAAATAGTGCTCGAGGAATTTTTCGAATTCCACCAGCACGGTCTGGAACACACGACGGCCGGTGTCGGGATAGGCCTCGACCACCTGCACCACGCGCTTGATCTCCTTCTCCAGCGCCTCGCTGGCCCCGGCAGTGGCATCGTCGAAGCCCATCACACAGGCGCCCATGCGGTCGATCAACTTGCGCGCCGGATGGTCGATGGTGGCGAAGAAATCGGGTTCGCTGATGGCCACACGCAGCACCGGCATTTGCAACCGGGCGAACCACACCCGCACCGAGGCGGGCAGGCGTTCTTCCATCAACAAGCTTTGAAACAGCAGCGCCACGATCTCGATGGTGGCTCGCTCGATCGGCGACTCGGCCGCCTGCTTGAGCACCTGTTTGCGCTCTTGCAGGCCTCGTGCCAGTGCTGCGGGCTGGACCTCCAGGCCTGCCTGGGCGCTGGCTTGGAACTGCCGCGCCAGCTCGCGCTCGGCATGGACCATGGCCTCGGACAGCCGCGGCGAGGCCGGACGCACTTGGGCGGTGGTTTCGAACTCGGGCACCTGCCGCCCCACCAGCCGGTTCAGTCGTCCCAGCACTGCCTGCGCCTGCTCGGAGGCGCGCAGCAACTGAGACGCGCGCGTCATCAAGCGCGTCTCGTCGCCCCCCCCGTGGAAACTGCCCGGCGTCGAGCCGCCCAGCCCCCCTCCGGTGGACCCGCCGGGGGCTGCCGCCCCACCGGCCAAAGCCGCCGCCGCACGTCCTGTGGAAGCCACGCCGGCGTCGCGAGCCCGCCGGATCAACGGGCGCAAGTCGATCTCGGGCAGCACCCCATGGGCAATGAGCCACTTGTTGGTTTCGTGGTAGGCCAGCACGATCAGGTGGCCCATTTCTTCATGCAGCACCGGCTGCAGGCAGCGCCATGCCTCCAGCCCCAGCCCGGCATTGCGCCAGGTGCGCAGGATCAGCCCCCCCATCGCCTGTGGACGCAGCAAGTCCGAGGGCGGCAATTCATCCCGGCGCTCCAGCGCGAGAATGCGCGAGCGCAGGTCGGTGAACTCGGAACTGGCCTGATCCATCGCCGCCAAGGCCAAGCGCGAACTCAGGATCTCGTGCTCGATGGTGGCATCGTCCACCAGCGACAGTTCGGCGCTGCGCGACAGACCGGCCATCGCCGTGGGGCTGGCCCCGGTGGACGACAGCGTCCCCTGCCAGGACTGAATCTGCTCGGCCAGCTGCTGACGCCAAGCCTCGCGCAGGCGCTGCACATCGGCCCAGGCTTCGCGGCGTCGCAGCAAGAGTTCGGGCGGCGCCGGCTGCGTGGCCAAGAGCTTGGCCCCCTCTTCCACCGCGGCCATCGCATGGGCTGCGCCATAGAGCACCACGTTCAGGAACGTCCTGCGGGCCTGGGCAGCGAGCGCCTTGGGGTCGGCAGGGGTGGTCATGGTCAGCGAAATCGGGCCAGCGTTGGCAAAGTGGTTTCGCCGAACTCTACACCACGGCACCGGCATTCGGGTCGTCCGGGTCGGTCTCCTTGCGCGTCGGCGAGATCAAATCCTCGCGCTTGACCCCCAGCCACATCGCCGTGGCCGCAGCGACGAACACCGAGGAATAAATGCCGAAGCAAATGCCAATCGTCAAAGCCAACGCGAAATAGTGCAACGTGGGGCCACCGAAGATCAGCATCGACAGCACCATGATCTGCGTGGAGCCATGCGTGATGATGGTGCGGCTCATGGTGCGCGTGATCGCGTTGTCCATGATCTGCGCCGTGGTCATCTTGCGGTACTTGCGGAACGACTCGCGAATGCGGTCGAAGATCACCACGGATTCATTGACCGAATAGCCCAGCACGGCCAGCACCGCGGCCAGCACCGACAGCGAGAACTCCCACTGGAAAAACGCAAAGAAGCCCAGGATGATGATCACGTCGTGCAAGTTGGCGACGATGGCCGCCACCGAGAACTTCCACTCGAAGCGAAAGGCCAGGTAGATCATGATGCCCACGATCGTCATCGCCAGCGCGATGGCGCCATCGCGGGCCAGTTCGGCGCCCACCTGCGGGCCGACGAACTCGCTGCGCTGCAGCCGCAGCGGCTCGCCGCCAGCGGCTTCGCACACCTGGCGGCTGACCGCCTCGCCTTGGGAGGTGACTTCCTGGCGCTGCACCAGGCGTCCGTCCTCGGCGCGGCACAGGGCTTCCATGACCCGGGACACCACCTCCGACTGAGCCGCCTCACCGCGCAGCGGCACGCGGATCAACACATCGCGCGAGGTGCCGAAGTTTTGCACCTGCACCTCACCGAAGCCCAGCGATTCGATCTGGCTGCGCACGCGACCCACGTCGGCCGCTTGCGCGTACTGCACCTCCAGGACGGTGCCGCCCGTGAACTCGATGGACAGGTGCAGCCCGCGGGTGATGAGGAAAAACACCGCCGCGACGAACAACGCCACCGACACCATGTTGAGCACCAGCGCGTGGCGCATGAACGGGATGTCGCGCTTGATCCGGAACAGTTCCATGTGCGTGCTTCCTGTGCGTGGGCCGCCGTCAGGCCTTGGGGGCGCGCTCGGCGCCGGGGATCCACACCTGGCCGATGGAGATGGACTTGAGCTTCTTGCGCCGCCCGTACCACAGGTTCACCAAGCCCCGCGAGAACAGCACGGCCGAGAACATCGAGGTCAGGATGCCCAGGCAGTGCACCACGGCAAAGCCGCGCACCGGCCCCGAGCCGAAGGCGAGCAAGGCCACGCCGGCAATCAGCGTGGTGACGTTGGAGTCGAGGATGGTGGCCCAGGCCCGTTCATAGCCTGCGTGGATGGCCGCCTGCGGCGAGGCGCCATTGCGCAGTTCCTCACGCACGCGCTCGTTGATGAGCACGTTGGCATCGATGGCCATGCCCAAGGTCAGCGCGATCGCCGCAATGCCCGGCAGCGTCAGCGTGGCCTGCAGCATCGACAGCAGGGCAATGAGCAGCAGCAGGTTGACCGCCAACGCCAGGCTCGAGAACACGCCAAAGAGCATGTAGTAAGCCACCATGAACACCATGATGGCCACGAAGCCCCACACCACGCTGTTGAAGCCCTTGGCAATGTTCTCGGCGCCCAGCGCCGGGCCGATGGTGCGCTCCTCGATGATCTCCATCGGCGCGGCCAGCGAGCCGGCGCGCAACAGCAGCGCCACGTCGTTGGCCTCCTGCGTGGTCATGCGCCCGGAGATCTGCACCCGCCCGCCGCCGATTTCGGTGCGGATGACCGGCGCGGTGACGACCTCGCCCTTGCCCTTCTCGAACAGCAGGATGGCCATGCGGCGGCCGACATTCTCGCGCGTGACTTCACGGAAGATGCGCGCCCCTTTGGCATCGAGGGTGAGGTGCACCGCCGGTTGCTGGTGCTCGTCGAAGCCGGCCTGGGCATCGGTGAGGTTTTCGCCGGTGAGGATGACCTGGCGCTTGACGATCAGCGGCGCGCCGCCGCGTTCGACATAACGCTCGGTGCCGAAAGGCACCGGCCCGCTGCCGGCCAAGGCCGCCATGGCTTCGGCGCTGTCGTCCACCAGTCGCACCTCCAAGGTGGCCGTGCGCCCGATGATGTCCTTGGCCCGCGCGGTGTCCTGCACGCCGGGCAGTTGCACCACCACCCGGTCCAAGCCCTGCTGCTGGATCACCGGCTCACTGGTGCCCAGCTCATTGACACGGTTGTGCAGCGTGGTGATGTTTTGCTTGATCGCCTGGTCTTGAATGCGGCGCGCGGCCTCGGGCTTGAGCGTGCCAAGCAGCCGCAGATCCGCCCCCTCGGTCGACTCCACCCATGCCAGGTCGGCCAGTTGCTCGGCCAGCACCTGGCGGGCCTGCTGCAAGGTGGCCGCATCGCGAAAACGCAGTTCGATCTGCTGGCCCTGTCGGTTGATGCCAGCATGGCGGAGGTTGCGATCACGCAGCAAGGTGCGCGCATCCCCCGCATAGGCTTCGATGCGGCGCGTCAGCGCGGCCTCCATGTCCACCTGCATCAAGAAGTGCACCCCGCCGCGCAGGTCCAGGCCGAGATACATCGGCAGCGCATGGATCGAGGCCAGCCACTGGGGCGAGCGCGACACCAGGTTCAGTGCCACCACGTAGGACCGGTCCGAGGCATCCGGATTGAGCGCACGGTCGATCACGTCGCGGGCGCGAATCTGGGTGTCCGTGTCGGCGAAGCGGGCGCGCACCGAATGACCCTCGAGCTGCACGAACTCCGCCGCCACGCCAGCGGCGCTCAGGGCCTGACGGACCCGTTCGGCCACGCTCTCGTCCACACGCACCGTGGCCTTGCCGCTGGAGACCTGCACCGCTGGCGCCTCGCCATAAAAATTCGGCAAGGTATAGATGAAGCCCACGATCACCGCGATCACCAAGATCGCGTACTTCCACAGGGGGTAGCGGTTCATGACAGCTCTTTCATGCCCAGGATGACGGCTCCGCCCCGCTCGCCAAACCACAGGGGCAGCCGCCGGGCCTCACGGAATGAAGGGCGCCGCATCGGCGCCCTTCCCGGTCCCGGCTCAAGCCGGGTCTGAGGCGGAAATTACTTGATCGTTCCCTTGGGCAACACCTGCACCACGGCCGTGCGCTGAATTTGGATCTGCACGCCATCGGCCACCTCGACATGCAAGTAAGTGTCGCCGAGCTTGGCGATCTTGCCCAACAGCCCGCCGGCGGTGACCACCTCGTCGCCCTTGGCCAGCGCCTCAATCATGGCCTTGTGCTCTTTCTGGCGCTTCATCTGCGGGCGGATCATGATGAAGTAGAGCACCACGAACATCAGCACCAGCGGCAGCAGGCTCAGCAGGGTCGATTCGGTGCCGCCTTGCGCGGCCGGGGCTGCCTGGGCGAATGCGTCAGAGATGAACACGGGACGTCTCCGGGATGAGTCGATACAAACGGACGATTGTATGCCGGCAGGCCAGGAACCGATCTGCGTCAGACCCCAGCGGCCGGGTCACGGTTTGCCCGGGCTGCCGTGGGGCTTCTCGGCGCCTATACTTTTCAAGTCTGGCAGGGCCGTCGCCTCCCTGCCGCCCTGCTGTGGCGGCACGACCGCACAAGCGATGCAAGGCAGTGGCGGCGGCTCTCACGTCCTTGGGCTTTCACGCACTACACGCTCATGCAACGCTGGCTGATCCTCGTGGGCATCGTCTGCTTGTTGCTTGGGCTGCTGTGGCCTTGGCTGTCCAAGCTGCCCCTGGGGCGCCTGCCGGGCGACCTGCACATCGAGCGCGAGGGCTTCAGCTTTCACTTTCCACTGACGACTTCGGTTCTCATCTCGCTGCTGTTGAGCCTGATTCTGTGGTGGTGGCGGAAGTAAAGCCGCCCACGATGCCCCCGAGGCGCCCGCTCCGACGGGGGGCAATCGCCAGCATCAGCTCCCCCGGCCTGCCCGTTCTGCCCGTTCCCCTTTCACCTTCATATCGCACGCCCAGCGTCTCCCGGGCCATCGGCGCGGCCGCTTGCCGGATGCCGGTACTGCACACGAGAAGCGCCAAGCCATGGTTCTTCCGAAAAGCGTTTCTTGCAGGCCAATTTCCGTTGGGTTCGGGCTGAAATCGAAGTCGCCGAGCGATTCAAAGCTGATTCAAAGCCGGCGGGCTTGGGTCCTCCGAGCGCCTCCGCGCCTGCGTCACCTTGCGTCGGTTCGTGGACGACGGCGCCGCCTCGGGGCCGGCGCGGCCGGTGGGGTGAGCCGCTCTCGCTTTTCCACCAGAAAATCGATCAGTGCCCGCACCTTGGCCGGCATCTTGTCCCGCGTGGGCACGTAGAGGTACAAGCCGGGAAACGGTTTGCACCAGGCTTGCAGCACCCTCACCAAACGCCCATCTTGCAGGTAGGGACGCACTGCCCATTCCAAATGCTGCACGAGGCCCACTCCCTGCAAAGCAGCACGGATCATCCCCTCATCGTCATTGGTGACCAGGTTGCCGTGAGGCTCGACCGTGAACTCGTGTCGAGCTGCGTTGGCTGACCGGGTCGGCGCAGAGAACTCCCATCGAAAGATCGCCCCGCTGCTGCTCAGCCGATATCTCACACAGTTGTGTCGCGCCAGATCCGCGGGCTCTTTGGGAATGCCGTGCCGCTCGAAGTAGCCCGGTGTGGCCACCACGGCCATTTCCATCGGTGGACTCACCGGCACGGCGACCATGTGCTCGGCCAGGCTCTCGCCAAACCGCAGGCCGGCATCGCAGCCCTCGGCCACGATGTTGGACAAACCATCGTCCATCACCAGCTCCAGCTGCAGTTTGGGAAAGCGCGTGAGGAACTCGCCCAAGTGCGGCTCCAGCAGCAACCGGGCCGCCACGCGCGAGGTATTCACCCTCAGCAAGCCCGATGGCTCCAGACCCGCGTCGTCCAGTTCATGGACCGCGCGCTGAATACTCGACAGAGCCGGCTGCAGCGTATCCAGCAGGTGCCGCCCTTCTTCGGTCAGGGACAGGCTGCGCGTCGTGCGATGGAGCAAGCGCATGTTGAGCCGTTGCTCCAACGCAGCGATGCTTTGCGACAACGCCGCGCGGGTGACGCCCGCTTTGGCCGCTGCTTTGGTGAAGCTGCCGTGTTGGGCCACCAAGGCGAACCAAGCCAGGGAAGGGAGCAGAGAGGGCAGCTGGGCCGGATCCATGATTGTTTAGTTTAGCTTACGTCTGCGCTAATGATTGGGAGCTTTGAAGAATCCAATCGAGTTTCTACAGTTCACCTCATGCCGCCACGAGCGGTTCGGTGCAACAGCCTCGACCCCAAGGAGCACGACATGCAAACCATCACGTTCCAAAACCGCAACGGCCAAGGCATCACGATGGCCGCCAACATCCACACGCCTGCTGACTTCGACGCGGCCAAGCGCTACCCCGCCATCGTGGTGGCCCATCCTGGTGGCGGCGTCAAGGAACAGGCCGCTGGCCTGTATGCGGCCAAGCTGGCCGCGCATGGTTTCGTGACCGTCGCTTTCGACGCTTCCTACCAAGGGGCCAGCACGGGTGAGCCCCGCCAATTGGAGAACCCCTACATCCGCACCGAAGACCTCAGCGCCGTGATCGACCACCTCATCACGCTGCCCTATGTCGATGCCGAGCGCATCGCCGCCATGGGGGTGTGCGCCGGCGGCGGCTACGCGGCCAATGCCGCGATCAACGATCGTCGCATCAAGGCGCTGGGGACGGTCAGCGCGGTCAACATCGGCGCGATGTTCCGCCAAGGCTGGGAGGGAAAGAATCCTGCCAAGGATGCGATCGGTCTCTTGCAGCACGGCTCGCAAGCGCGCAGCCATGACGCCACGGCGCAAGCCCTGATGACCATTCCGATGGCCCCGATGCGCAAGGAGGATGCGCCCAATGCCGAATTGGCCGAAGCCTGGGAGTATTACCACACCCCCCGTTGCCAACACCCCAATGCACCGGGGTTTACCTTGGCCCGCAACCTGACGCAGCTGGTGACCTACGACGCGTTCAACTTTGCAGAGCTGTACCTGACGCAGCCCGTGCTGGCCATCGTCGGCAGCGAAGCGGGCAGCAAGTGGATGAGCGAAGACCTGATCCAGCGTGCGGCCAGCACCGACAAGCGGCTGCATGTCGTGCCTGGCGGCAACCATATGTCCTTCTACGACGTGCCGCGGTACGTGGATGAAGCCGTGACGGCACTGGCATCGTTCTTCCAATCCAAGCTGCGCTGAACCGCTACCCCCCAAGAGGCCCCCAGATGAGCACCGTCAAAACCGTCCAGATCAAAACCCGTTATTGGGACATTGCTGCAGACTTGCATGTCCCACCCGGCTTCGATGAGAACAACACATACCCAGCCATCCTCAGCGCTCACCCCATCGGCAGCTGCAAAGAGCAGACCGCGGGCAACGTCTACGGCAAAGCGCTGGCCGAATCGGGCTTCGTCGTCATCGCCTTCGACCGCAGCACGCAAGGGCAAAGCGGCGGTGAGCCCCGCTACACCGAAGACCCGGCCATGGCCGTGGAGGACTTCAGCCGCGTCATCGATCACCTGGTGACGCTGCCCTATGTCGATGCCGATCGCATTGGGGCGCTGGGCATCTGCGGCGGCGGGGGTTATGCCATCAAGGCGGCCATGATCGAGCGCCGCATCAAGGCCGTGGCCAGCGTCACAGGGGTCAACTTCGGCCGCCTGTGCCGTGAAGGCTTCAGTGGCTTCGATCCCATCGGACAGCTGCAGGCCATGGCCCGGCAACGCACGGCGGAAGCGCGGGGCGCGGCGCTCCAGGTCGATCCATTCTTGCCACCCTCGATGGCCGCGGCGACCCAGGCGGGCATCACGGACATCGACGTGCTTGGCGCGACCGACTACTACACCCGCCGTTGTCCCCATGACAACGCCGGCACGCGCGCCCTGTTCTCGCGCCGCGCGGCCGCGGTGGCCTGGGACGCCTTCCATCTGGCCGAGACCCTACTGACCACGCCGCTGATCGTGGTGGTCGGCGACAAGCCCGGTGGCTTTGGCGCCTACCGCGATGGTTTGGAGATCTACGCGCGCGCGGCCTCCAAGGTCAAGGAACTGGTCGTCGTCGAAGGGGCCACGCACTATGACCTGTACGACCAGCCCGGGCCGGTGGGCCAGGCACTGGCCAGGTTGGTGCCGTTTTTCAAGAACAACCTCTGACGACGACGAGGTGCCGGGCAAGTTCGGTGAGTGGAACCAAGCCACCATCGGAGAAGACCTCAAGCCGTATCGGCGCGCGGCGGACTTCATCGAAGGCTCTGGTTTGGACGACACCATCCTGCGCCCGGCCTGGCTGACGGACGAAGACGAGGTGCACTATGAAATCACGGCCAAGGGCCAACCCTTCAAGGGCACTGTGGTGTCGCGCAAAAGCGTCGCCGATCTGATCACCAGAATTGTGACCCGTCCCGATCGGTACGTGGGCGAGAGCCTCGGCGTGAACAAGCCGGGCAGCGATGGCGACAAGCCATCCTTCATGTAAAGGGAGAGGCAAGATGCTCAAGTGGTTTGCCCTTGCGCTGGCGGTGCTCGTGGCAGCAGCGTCTCTTGTACTGTTTGCCATCACCTGGATCGAGCGTCGCCAGGCCCGTGAACTGGAAGGCAAGCTGCCCTATGCGCCGCCTGCCGCCGCCTCGGCGTCTCGCACGGCAGTGGTGTATTTCTCGCGCTCGGGCAACACCGCACTGGCCGCCCGCCATGTAGCCAAAAGGCTGGGAGCGCCACTGTTCGCTTTGGACAGCCCCGACCACGCCCTGGGCATGCGAGGTCTGGCCCATGCGCTCAAGGATGCGAATGCCCACAAAAGCCAACCCGAGGCGCTGCCCGACATCACGCCGCGCACGATCGACCTGACACCGTTCGACACCGTCTGGCTGGGGTCTCCCGTGTGGCTCTACAGCCCCGCGCCGCCGATCTGGGCCTTTGTGGAGCACAACCGCTTCGACGGCCAACATGTGGTGCTGTTCAACACCTTCAACAGCCACATCGGCGAGGATCACATCGCCAAGTTCAAGGCCAAGGTGATGGCGCAGGGCGCCAAGTCTTTCGAGCACCGCCATGTGCTGCGCGGGCGCATGACGCGACAACTCACGCCAGAGCAGATGCTGCAGGCCATCGATGATGAATGGTTCGGGCAGCGCCATTGAAACAACAGACCCCGTCGGATCGGCCGAATGCTCGGCGCATCGGCACACCGCGTGACCCGTCGGATTCCTCAACGTGCCCTGGCGGCCATGCGGCCTGGATCAGCGCCACGCCCGAAGCCCAGACGGGCTGCGTCCATCAGTCGGCCATGCTCACACCGTCGCCATGTCGATCACGAAGCGATACTTCACATCGCCTTGCAACATGCGCTCGTAAGCCTCGTTGATTTGATCGGCACGAATCCGCTCGATGTCGGCCGTGATACCGTGCGCGGCGCAAAAGTCCAGCATCTCCTGGGTTTCGGGGATGCCACCAATGGCCGAGCCGTGGATGCCGCGGCGCTTGAGCAGCAGGTTGAACACGTTTGGCGAGGGGTGCGGGGTGGCCGGTGCACCCACCAGCACCAGTTGGCCGTCACGTTTCAAGCAGGCCAGCAGCGCATCCAGATCGTGCGGGGCGGCGACCGTGTCTAGGATCAGGTCGAAGCGTTTGGCCTGGGCGGCCATCGCGGCCGCATCACGCGAGACCACCACCTCGTGCGCACCCAAGGCCAGCGCCGCCTGACGCTTGGATTCGGAGGTGGTGAAGGCCACCACCTGCGCGCCCAAGGCGCGTGCCAGCTTGAGGCCCATGTGGCCGAGCCCGCCGATGCCGACCACGCCCACCGTCTTGCCCGGCCCGGCACCCCAGTGGCGCAGCGGTGAGTAGGTGGTGATGCCGGCGCACAGCAGCGGCGCCACGGCCGCCAACTGCGCTTCGGGGTGGCGGATGCGCAGCACATAGCGCTCGTCCACCACGATGCGCTGGGAATAGCCGCCCAAGGTATGGCCCGGCGGATCGGCCGTGGGGCCGTTGTAGGTGTAGACCGGATGGTCGCAATAGTTTTCCAGGCCGGCTTCGCATTCGGGGCAATGGCGGCAGCTGTCCACGAGACAACCCACGCCGACGAGATCCCCCACGCGATGGCGCGTCACCTGGGCGCCCACCGCGGCCACGCGTCCAACGATTTCATGGCCAGGAACACAAGGGTAGAGCGTGCCGGCCCATTCCGAGCGCACCTGGTGGATGTCGGAGTGGCAAATGCCACAGTAGGCAATGTCGATCACCACATCGTGCGCGCCCGGCGCGCGGCGCGTGATCACCAGGGGCTCCAGTGGGCGGTCGGCCGCGTGCGCACCCCAGGCCCGCACGGTCGAAGCTGTCGCGGTCATCGCGTCGTTCTCCTTGTCAATTCGTCGGGCCTGAACTGAGCAGGCCGATCGACCCGAGGCAACGGGACGGCTTCATTTTTCTTGCAGCAGCTGGAAATCCGGTAGCCAAATCTTGGAAGCTTCTTGCCTGATCCTCCGCATCTTCCAGGTTTGTGCATGCGGGTCATGGCATGCGGCGGTATGCTTGCGCTTGCAATCACAGGAGAGGGCATGCGCACTGATCCGTTCGGCATCGACATGGACGGCGTCCGTGGCCATTTGGCCGTGGCGATCGCCGGGCACGTAGGCGGCGCTGAAGATCGGGCGACCGCCTTGCCCGGGCTTGCGCTGTTTCGCCGCGAGACGACCACCGAGCCGTGTGAGTGCCGGGTCGAGCCGGCGGTGGTGTTGGTCGTGCAAGGGATGAAACAGCTGCTGCTGGGCGGCAAGCCTTATCCCTATGACGGAAGACAATTCCTCGTCACCTCGCTGGACGTGCCGGCCGCCTCGCAGGTTCTGCAGGCCAGTGCGGACCGACCTTGCCTCGGCTTGGTGCTCAAACTCGATTTGCGCTTGCTGGCAGAGCTGATTGCCCAAAGTGGATGGCCTGCGCCACGGGACAAAGCCGCCGACGGCAGCGCGATGCTCGGTCAGGTCACGCCCGCCCTGCTCGATGCCTTCGCGCGGCTGGTCGATCTGCTGGACCAGGATGCCGCAAGCCAGGCCGTGCTTGCGCCGCTGATCGTGCGCGAGATCCACTTCCGCTTGCTGCAAAGTGAAGCGGCCGCGCGCCTGTGGCAGATCGCCTCGGTGGGCACGCCGGGGCAGCGCATTGCGCGAGCCCTAGAGTGGCTGCGCAGCCACTATCGCGAGCCCTTGCGGATCGCCGACCTGGCCGCCCAAGTGCAGATGAGCCCCTCGAGCTTGCACGAGCACTTCAAGCAACTGACGGGCATGACGCCGCTGCAATACCAGAAGTGGCTGCGCCTGACCGAAGCGCGGCGGCTGATGTTCAACGAACGGTTGGGGGCTGCTGAGGCTGCCTTCCGAGTTGGCTATGAAAGCGCCTCGCAGTTCAGTCGCGAATACTCGCGCTTGTTTGGCACCTCGCCGCGCCGTGATGTCGAGCGGGTGACGCCGCGCGGCCAGCGGGCCGGCACACGCACGGGCACCCCAGTGGCGCCCGACCTGCAGATCTTCACCGCCTCCACCTCGTCACGGTCCCTCCGTCATTGGCCAGGGACGGGTTGAGACGGACAGTCCATTGGGACGCTATGCCCTGCGTGGCGGTGACGAGTCTTGCATCGGCCTCATGCCTTGCTGATCCAAGCGCGATGGACAACCGCTCGTGGTGACGCACGTGCAAGTCACTGCCACGCAAGGCCTTTTGCGTGTGCTTGGGCGAAGACGTTGGTGCCGGTTTTGAAAGGGGACAGAGCAAAAAGAGCGTCGGACGGGGCCGAGTCCTCGAGCGCGTTGTCGTGAGATCGGATTCGCCAGCGGAGGCGTGGTTGTCGTAACAGGCCATCAGCACCGCTTGCATCAGCCCAGCGCTGCTGGCAAGTCAAGGCCGATCCTCCAGCGTCTTCCGATCAGCACGCAACGTCTGCGGCAGCGACGTCACCTGGCTCAGCAGGTCCCGAAGGACAGGCGCATCCGCGAATCGCCGTTCGAGCGTGGCATGGGCGTCGCACCACAGCGGATAGGCCCGCTTGAGCAGCGCATGCCCCGACGCCGTCAAGCGCACGCGGCGCTTGCGGCGATCTTCATCATCGGCGATCACCGCCAGCAGCCCCCGTCGTTCCAGCGGTTTGATCAGCGCCGTCAGCGTGGTCCGGTCCATGGCCAGGAACGGGGCGAGTTCGCCCACGGTGGGTGCGTGCGGGCGGTTCAGTGCCATCAGCAGTGAGAACTGCCCGTTGGTCAGATCCAGCGGGCGAAACACTTCGTCGAAGTGACGGGCGAGCACCCGCGCCGCCCGCTGCGCGTGCAGGCACAGACACGCTTGGGCCACTTCGACGGTCTTGACATGGGGAAAGGTGTCACGCACACTCGCAATTATGTTGATATCAACGTAGATCGTCCACAGTCCCCACGTCCCGCGTTCGCCCCCAGATCCTCGCCATTCAGGAGACCGACATGCCGATCCCGAAGAACACCGTATGCATCTGGTACGACCGCGAGGCCGAAGAAGCCGCGCATTTCTATGCATCGGTCTTCCCCGACAGCGCCGTGACCGCGGTCAGCCGTGCGCCAGGCGACTATCCGGGCGGTAATGCGGGGGATGTGCTGGTGGTGCGCTTCACCGTCTGCGGCATCCCCTGCATCGGGCTAAACGGCGGGCCGACTTTTCCGCACACCGAGGCCTTTTCTTTCCAGATCGCCACCGACACGCAGGAGGAGACCGACCGTTACTGGAACGCCATCGTCGGCAACGGCGGGCGCGAGAGCGAATGCGGCTGGTGCAAGGACCGCTGGGGCGTGAACTGGCAGATCACGCCGCGCACGCTCACCGAGGCGCTGGCGGCGGGTGGGGCCGAGGCCGAACGCGCCTTCGTCGCGATGATGACGATGAAGAAGATCGACCACGCCGCGATCGATGCGGCGCGGCGCGGATGACTAAAACGCATTGAAGGAGATCCGCCATGACGCCACCGATCGAGATCTCGACACATGTTCCCGTCCCGCCCGAGCGGGCTTGGGAGGCATTCAATTCCCCCGTGGCGATCACGCAATGGAACCAGGCCTCGCCTGATTGGCATTGTCCCCGAGCGACGGTCGACCTGCGGGTCGGCGGGCGGCATGTCGCCCGGATGGAGGCGCGCGACGGCTCCTTCGGTTTCGATTACGCCGGCACCTACGAGGAGGTCGAGGCGCCCCACGTCGTCGCGCTGCGGCTCGACGATGGTCGTCTTGCGCGCACGACCTTCACTCCCGAAGGCGCCGGCACTCGGGTCACCACCACCTTCGACCCGGAGGGCACGCACTCCATCGAGATGCAGCGTCAGGGCTGGCAGGCGATCCTCGACAGCTACGCGGCCTTCGCCACCCGCGCAGGCTGAGTGCTGTGCGAGGCAAGACCCACTACGCCAACGGCCAGCCGGTTTTCGTCCAGACCGGCGAGCGGCTCACCCATTTCTTCAAGACTGGCCTCAAGAAGGCCGAGGGCATTTCCATCGACGGCGTCATGCAGGGCGAGTGGCGCTTCTGGCGCGAGACGGGCGAACTCTGGCAGGTCGGCCATTTCCGTGATGGCTTGAAACACGGGGAGTGGCTGCGCTTCGCCCGCGATGGTTCCGTCGAGAAGCGTGAAACCTTCGCCGACGGCAAGGCCAAGCGAGGGCGGTCATGACGATCGATCTGGCGCAGGACATTGCCGCGCCCATCGAACTTGTCTGGACCTGCTTGACCGGTGCCGATGCACTGGCGCAGTGGTTCGGCACGCACATGCATCTGGACGCCCGCGCAGGCGGTGGTTTCATCGAAACCTGGTGCAACGGCAACCGAGCGGTGACGACGCGCGGCACCGTGCTGCACATCGAACCGCCACACCGGCTGGACCTTTCGTGGCAAGACGACGACTGGCCCGTCGCAACGCGCGTTTCGATCGCGCTGGAGTCCTGTGGCACCTCGACCCGGCTGACGCTTTGTCATTCGGGCTGGAGTGCGCTGGGAACGGCGGGCGCCGTACTCGCCCAGGCACATCGCGCCGGTTGGGCTGCCCATCTGGACGCGCTGCGGCAGCATGCCGAAGCGGCTGCCCGCGGTCAGGACGGCGTGGTCGCGGCGAACGCCACACGCACCCCTCCGCCAGCCCGATGACCGGATCGGCACCGATGCGATGCCGCGCACGGCAGTGTGGCATCTTTCGATCGAACGCCAAACGAAGGAGCCAACATGAGCAAAGTCTTCGTCAACATCGCCCTCTCGCTGGACGGCTACCTGGCCCCCGACGGGATGGACATGGCGCACTTCGCCGACCCCGGCTACAAGAACTGGGGCGCCAAGTGGGGCGCGCTCATGACCTGGGCGCTCGAGCAACGCTATCTGCGCGAGAAGCTGAAACTCGGTGAAGGCGGAAAAACCGGCCCGGTCAACGATGCGCTGCGCCACACCTTCGAACGTACGGGCGCGCACATCATGGGCCGACGCATGTTCGACGGCGGCGAGAGGGGCTGGCCGGAAGAGGCGCCGTTTCACACCCCGGTCTACGTACTCACGCATCAGCCGCGCGAACCCTGGGTGCGGCCTGGCGGTACGGTCTTCCACTTCATCAGCGACGGGTCCGAGCGCGCGCTGGCGCTGGCGCGCGAAGCGGCCGGCGACCGCGACATCCGCATCTCGGGCGGTGCCGACGTCATCCAGCAGTACCTCAATCTCGACGTCGTCGATGAACTGGAGATCGCGCTCGCCCCGGTGCTCTTCGGCGGGGGGCGCCGGCTGTTCGAGCATCTGGCCGAGCCCTTCCCGCGTTGGCGCATCGAGCGCGTGCTGCACGATGACACGGCCACCCACCTGCGCTACGTGCGCGACTGAGCGACACGCCATCAACTTTAGTGAAGGAAGCTACGATGCCACTAGCAACCTACCGCGGACGCTGCCACTGTGGCGCCGTACGGTTCGAAGCCGACGCGGATCTCGACGCCGGCACCGTGCGCTGCAACTGCTCCATCTGTACTCGGTCGCGCTTCTGGTTGGTCTTCGTGACGGCCGAGCGCTTCCGCCTGCTCGCAGGGGAAGAAAAACTCTCCGACTATCGTTTTGGCGCCCAGCGTATCCGTCATCGGTTTTGCAGCGTCTGCGGCGTCAAACCGTTTGGCATGGCCTCCGACGGCAGCGGTGTGGCGATCAGCGTGAACTGCCTCGACGAACTTACGCCCGAGCGACTCGCAGCGCTGCCCGTGACCTACGTGGACGGGGCACACGACCGCTGGGATGCGTCACCGGCAGTCACGTCCTATCTGTAACCTGAGCTTTGCCGGTGGCAGCCACCAAGCCACGTGGACGCTCTCGAGCAGCAACCAGCAGGAGCGTGTCACACAACGGTCCCGGATGAAAGCAAATTCACAGAGGCGCGACGGGATGCTGCCCCCGGTTCAGGGCGAAGTGGCTTGGGTCACGCCGGAGGGTCGCAAACCGTACTGGCGGCAAACGATTACCGATCTGAGATGCCACCGGTAGAGAAATACCCACCCGGACGCTGTCACGTTGATGCTCGACATGTCGAGGACTGGCCATCCAAGCGCAAAGAGCACCTCAAGCCTCACCGCCCGCCCGCCTTCGCCGCCTGATACGCCTCGATCAGCGGCAGGACGGCTTGGCGCCGCTCCAGGCTCTCCTGCGGCCAGTAGCGCTCTCGCTCGTAGTATTCCGGCACCGAAGGTACCCCTGCCGGCAACACCACCCAGGGCTGTTTCGAGGCGGTGAAGATGTGGATGTCCGGCGGCAACAGGTCGGGGTTGTCCAGAGTGCCCACCCGCACGAACTTCACCACCGGACCGGCGCCGGCGTAGTGGCTCCATACCGCCACCTTGCACTTCGGGCAGCGCGCGATGAGCTGGCCAGCGCCACTTTGCGACGGAGTGTTCACCTGTTCCGGGGGCTCTCCCAGGTTCGCCACCCGGTCGGCCTCGATCAAGGCGTTCAACGCAAACGCCGAACCCGACTCTCGCTGGCACCAGCGACAATGGCAGCAGTGGACGTACAGCGGGGCACTTTCCATGCGGTAGCGCACCGCACGGCAGTCGCAGCCGCCTTCGATGAGAAACGCAGCAGAGGGGAGCATCTGGTGTCCTTGCGGGAGGGACGAGGCCCGGTGTCATCTTAGCGCGCCAGGAAGCACCCGTCGCTCACAGAGGAAGTGATGCATGGACCCCACCCCGCCATCGACCCAGCGCAGTTCATTCACGTCCGTGTGGTGCTGAGCATGATCGTCAGCCTGGCGCTGGGGCCCGGTTGCTCGCCGGGCTGACCCGCTTCGTGCAGCCCCCGAAGAAGCTCCGCGTCTACGTTCCTCGCCTGCTGGGACTTCGACTTCCTGCTGATCCTGCTCATCCAAGCGCGATGGACAACCGCTCGTTGTGACGCACGTGCAAGTCACTGCCACACAAGGGCTTTTGCGTGTGCTTGGGCGACGACGTTGGCGCCGGTTTTGAGAGAAGAGAGAGCAAAAGAGAGTCGAACGGGGTCACTTCAGGACGCCACGTCACCACCGCGCAGCACACGCACCATGGCCCACCACCCCGCGTGGTGTCGCGCCCCGCACAAAGCAAAACGCCCAACCGAGGGCGGTTGGGCGTGGAATGGTGGTGGTGCAGACACCACCGAAACACAACCCGGATTCCGAACAAGATAGCAAGTCAGCGGGCTTGAGGGCGGAGGTTCGATGATTTGGCGCCGCTGGTGGTACGTCGTTCACGACGTGGGTGTCATACCCGCATCGCCCAGACGTCGTACTCGACCATCGGCTTGGACTTGGTGCGCAGGAAGGCATCCGCCTGGCGCTTGCCTTCTGTGGCAGTCCCAGCCTCCCTGATGGTGGTGATGCGCCAGCCGCTGTCACTGAGAGAGCTCTTGATGAGGTCCAGCGGGTCGGCGCGCCTGTCTGTGATGCCGCCGAACCGGATGACCATCTTGGCATCTTCCGCGCACACGTTCTCCGCGTTGCGCCATACCTGGCGCAGGTCGGCTGCGAAGTCCTCAGGGCTTGAATGAACGATCTGGGCGCGATTGGTGTATTCGACAGCGTCGGGGCCACCCACGAACCAGTTGCGGAGCCACTGGTCGGGGATGTAGGTCCGCATGCCGTAGTACGGGGGTGAGGTGATCACCCAGTCGAAGCGGGTTTCCGGTGTCTCTGGCTGGAGCGCCTCAGCCTCCCGGCTGTCCGCCAATCGCACGACTCCCGTGATGTCGGAAGACGTTCCGTAGTAGCGCTTCGCCCGCCGTTCAATCACGGCCAAGACATCGATGGGCTCAGGCACAAGCCCTCGCCCCTGCCAGAAGCGTGTCGCATAGGCAGGCTTGGGGGCGTAGGTGCGGGGGCATTGGTTGGAGAAGTAGCTCGGGAAGGTCTTCTGCTTAGGGCCATGCAGCGCACCCAGGACGATGCCGCGGAGCGCGATGCGGGCATCCGTAGTGCAGTCCTCCAGGAATGCCTCCCGGAATCGACACAGCGCGTCCAGCACGGTCGGGTGAAACGCCCATTGCCAGAACTCGCTGGTCGGGATGTGGCGCGCTTCACGTTCGGTCAGAATCCTGCGTGCCTCGGCAAGGATGTCATCAACGGTGGTCGTTGCGAGCTTGGAGGCCGTGATGGCTGCAGCAACCGGACTGGAGTCCACCCCAAGGGAACGGAGGCCGACAAGTCGTGCAGCGAAATTGGTGGTGCCCCGGCCGCAGAAGGGATCAAGCACTACATCACCTGCCTGTGCTCGCCGCTTCAGGATGTTGAGCGGAAAGTCGAGCGGGAACATTGTGAAGTAGGGGCAGATTCCGTTCAGAGCCGTTTGTGCGGTGGACACTGCCTAGCTCCTCTTTCTGACGTAGGCAGTGTTGCGGGTCGGATGGCGGTATTGCTCCCACCCCTGGTCTTGTGGGCCATAGAAATGGTCAAGCGCCTTCTTCACAAGCCGGAAGGCCAGGGTATCCCTGTCATCCAGATGCTCCGGCAGTTGATCGAGGAAGAACGCCTTGATCGAGCCCCATGCGGCTCCATCGGTGGATTCGATTTTTGCGATCAGCTTGGCATCGGCCCGCAGGGCGTCGATAGCCCGCTGCTCGATGTTTGCCATGACGTCTACCGGCTCGGCGTCTTCGTGTTCGGCCTCTGCAGGAAACAAAGTGCCTGCGCCCTCGGCTTCGGGAACGCGCGCTGTCGTCGCGATCTGCCTCATCCCGGAGAAGGTGCTGCGCAGCGTTTGGGCGTAGGTGTGACCGGCTGGCTGGTTGTAGTCATGGTCCCGCATCGAGAACATCCTCTCGAACGACAGGGCGCGGAGGCTGACTGGATAGGGCTTGCCTCCCACTGAGCTCCAAAACACACCCTGGCCTGGAATGGGCTCGTTGAGTAGCGAGCTCAACAAGTCATCACTGAAATGGGCGTTGGCTCTTTTCAGGGACGTGAGATCCGCCGCGGACAACAGGTGGAAGATGAACCAGTTGTCACCCTGGCTGAGGATCTCGACAGGAATGCTGCCCGGCTGCTGGGTGATCAGCAGCGCGCCCAGATCGTACTTCCGACCTTCCTTCACCCAGGCGATGTACGGCTCGGCAGCCGGTGCGTTTTCGTTCAGCACCGATTGGGCTTCTTCGACGACTGCGATGGTCGGGATGGTCTTTGGGTCGGCCGCAGTGAATTCCTGTTGGTTCCGGTCGAAGATCCGGCGCAAGATCAGGCCCGAGAGAACGAGCGATTGGCCGCCGCGCATCTGCGAGACGTCAATGACGCACAGCTTCCCCTCGGAGAGCGCGTGAACCAGCATGTCCATAAGCTGGCTGCTCTTGTCATGCAGCATCTTCACGATCGCTGTCATGTTGCCTCTGGCGGCCAGAGCCTCGGCCTCCTGCCGCTGAGGATCAAGGTCGAGCAGTCGGCAGATATCGTCAAGCGGCGTGGTGTTGCCGTTGGTGTCGATCAGGTTGACCAACGACTCCCACCGGTCTTGCGGAAGCCCGCGCAGCTTCCGAACGTTCTGCTGCTCCTGACGTTCCGGTCCGAGTGCGATTGAAATCACGTCTCCTGGGCGTAGGCGGCGAATATCCAGCTTGATGCCGCCAGCCACGAACGACTGGTAGAAAGGACTCGGATTTTTCCTGTCGGTGAAGACGACGACCTTGTCCTCCAGAGCGGGGACGTCGCACAGCCCTGGACGGCCCTTGTCATCGGGCCAGAAATATTCGCCATCTGGGTCGAAAATCACCGTGCCCACAGGGACCTGCTTGCCGGCACGCTTGGTGACAAAGGGCGTCGTCTCGTAGAGCTTCGAGAAGAGCAGCTTGTTGAGATTGGATTTGCCGAAGCCCGCTCTGGCAAAGATGAAGCTGCGGCGAGATACCAATGACTCAATCGGGAAGCGGACCAACACCTCCGGATTGACCACCTGCATCCAATCTTCTGCCTGGAATGATTTGCTGCCCGCGGCGTAGATGTACTCGCCGAAGGCCAGATAGCCGATGGGAGCGCCATCGATGTTGTGACCGGCGATCTCGCGCAGCACCTCATCGTTTGGAAAGGCCACCTTGCTACCGACATGGGGGAGTCGGCGATGCGAGGGGACGAAGGTCAGCCCCTTGCCATTCTTGCGCAGCACGCCCAACACGCGGATGTTGACCCGGTACTTGAGGTACTGCTCGCGCAGGTCTTCGGGAATCGGCCTATCCTCGCGGACTGCACGGATATTGAACTCCTCGCCGGAGCCGAACGACAGCTTGCCCTCTGAGGAGAAGGAGGCGATGCGGCCTAGCACGGCTTCGTCAGGCGTCTCCAATTGCACGAGGAGGAACTGCCCGTGCATCGGGATGTTCTGGAACTCATTCCGGTACGGCAGCACCAGGTCGGCGTGGAACTCCATGCCTCCTTGCTGGAAGCCCCGGAAGATGCCGACGACCTGTTCCCTGGGGAAGAGTTGAATTTCTGCCATGTTGTTCACCCTTATCCGTACCGGCGTTGCGCTGGGTCAGCGTCCTGCAGCTGAAATGCGTCCAATGTCCCCGCGTCGCCACCGAGACTCGATCGCACACCTTCGTAAATGAAGTCCTGCAGGATGTCGAAATCGAAATCGACCAGGGCCGCGTTTTCATGTGCCTTTTGCAGACAACGCGGATAGTGCGGCACTGGGAAGCCGTTGATCGCGTCAGCGAGCATCGAGCCGAGGATGATCTGGCACTCTCCGACTTGGGGCACAAAGATGTCGACCGGCCACACGGGGTCGCGTCGGTGTGACCCGAACTTCACCAGGAACATCTTGCCGCCGACGAACTTGTTGATCTCTCCACCCTCCCCGGCGCGGTCATCGCCTCGCGCGAATTCCGACCAGACGTAGGCCTGTTCCTCCACCTCGCGCGGCACCTCCACGTAGGCTGGGTAGTCGGTCTGAAGGACGCCTTCCAGGGCCATCGCTAGACGGTACCGTGAGAGCACCTTGCTGTGTTTGGCCACGCCAGCCAGGTACACCCGACGACGGCTCTTGCTCCACTGCGTCTCAATGCGGTCCTTCATGCCCTGGAGCAGTTTTGGAAACAGGTCCTTCGCGAATGCCTTGCTGCGCAACAGACCGTCGCAGACGATCAAGGTGTCGGTGCCAAAGTCCTTCTTCAGGATGGCGAACAAGATCGCCCACTCGACCAGTTCCCTGTAGACCTGCACCCAGCTCGGCGAAACCGGCTTCCCCTTATCGGTTGGCCGAATCATGTGGGAGAGCGCCGGCAGGCTGTCCACACCCAAAAAGGCCATCATCTCGCCCAGCGCCGTGCGAGGTGTTCCATCAGGTTCGAATTGGCGCTTGTCGAGCTTGCCGATGGGTGTCGTCGGCGAGACCGCCTCCAGGCAGTACTCGTTGTTGCTGCTGTCCACCACCCGGACCAGCTGGATGAGGAAGGGGTCGAACTGGAGCTGGTTGTTGCCGCCATCGGTGCCGACCAGCGAGATCGACGTCGTGGCACGTGGTTGGATGCGGCGTGTGGCGCTCTTCAGAGGGCGAATCTCTTCGCGCAGTGCATCCAGCACCCCTTGGTCGGTGCCGATGCAGTCCGCGATGGCCTCCTTCAGTTGGGCCTGGCTTGCCGGGTCGATCATCCCCCCTCCTGCCATCTAGCTGTTCAACCGTGTCCAATATTGCCGTATCCTAGCCAAGATTACCATCATCACCGGCCCCTGCCTGGTACCGGGTGAGGAAGCGATGAAAGAAGACACTGGAGAGATATTCACCCTCGATGAGGTGGCGGCCTACCTCAAGGTGGGCAAGCGCACGGTCTATCGCTTGGCGGCAGCCAAGAAGATCCCGGCATTCAAGGTGGGGGGTACGTGGCGGTTTCGTCGCCAGGAAATCGACCAGTGGATCAAGAGGCAGACGGCGGAAGCCCAGGGCGACGATGGTCCTGGCGGGGCTCATGGCGGCAATGGGTGAAGGGCTGCCGGATGCTCACACGACTGGACCGTCTCGTAGACGAAATCGCGGCCCTGCACAGCAAGCTGATCCTGCTTGTTGGGCGCCCTGGATGCGGCAAGAGCGCGCTGCTGGCCGAGCTGGCCAATCAGCGCGGTATGAAGGTAATGAATGTCGGAGCGGTGTTGGGAAAGCGTCTCGCGGCGCTGCCGCAGCGGCAACGGGCGCTCCAGGCCAACGTCGCCCTGCGGGAGCTGGCAGATGAATATGCAAGCGGCGATCTACTCCTGCTCGACAACATCGAGCTGCTGTTTGATCAGTCGCTCAAGCTCGATCCGCTGGATCTGCTCAAGCGCCACGCTCATGCCCGGCGTGTGGTGGCGGTGTGGCCGGGAGAGTTACGGGATGGCCGCCTGATCTACGCGGAGATGGGGCATCCGGAATATCAGGACTACGGCCTCGACGGCCTGGTCCCGTTCGAGATTGAAACGGTGGGGTAAAGAGGAAAACGCATGCGCTACGGGGATCTCATTCAGTTCGAGCCGATCGAGTCGGTCATTCAGCTGCTCGACGCCAACCGGCCCGATGAGGCAAAGAAGCTCGTCGCCACCTACGTCATTTCCGACGACATGGCCGAGCGGATCACCAAGCAGATGATCCCGCAGCTCTCGTTCGACGAATCGGTCGACCACAAGGGTGTGCTCGTGGTCGGCAACTACGGCACCGGTAAGTCGCACTTGATGTCGGTGCTCTCGCTGATTGCCGAGGACGCTGCCTACGTCCCGATGATCCACCACCCCAAGGTCGCGGAGGCTGCCGGTTCGATCGCCGGCAAGTTCAAGGTGCACCGTATCGAGATCTCCAGCCAGATGTCCCTGCGCGACATCATCACGCAGGAGCTCGAGATCTTCCTGGAGAACCAGGGCGTCAGCTACGCATTCCCGCCGGCCGACAAAGTGGTCAACAACAAGGCCGCCTTCGAGGAGATGATGGCTGCCTTCGACGAGGTGCACCCCAACCATGGGGTCCTCCTCGTCGTTGACGAGTTCCTCGAATACCTGCGCTCCCGCAAGGACCACGATCTGGTGCTGGACCTGTCCTTCCTGCGCGAGATCGGCGAGGTCACCAAGCACCTGCGTTTCCGCTTTGTGGCCGGCGTGCAGGAAGCCATCTTCGACAGCAGCCGCTTCCAGCATGTGGCCGACAGTCTGCGCCGCGTGAACGAGCGCTTCACCCAGGTCCTGCTGGCCCGCCAGGACGTGAGCTTTGTGGTGGCGGAGCGTCTGCTCAAGAAGTCGGCGGACCAGCAGCACAAGATCCGCACCTACCTCACGCCTTTCGCCAAGTTCTACAGCAACATGAACGAGCGGATGGATGAGTATGTCCGCCTGTTTCCCGTCCATCCGGACTACATCGGCACCTTCGAGCGGCTGATCTTCACCGAAAAGCGCGGCGCGCTGGTCACTTTGCGCGACCAGATCCAGGCTCTCCTGGATGAGGAGGTGCCGACCGATCGCCCCGGCTTGATCGGCTACGACAAGTTCTGGGACACGGTCACCTCCAACTCGGTGCTGCGCTCAGACCCGAATATCGGCCCAGTATTGAAGGTGGCCGAGGTGCTTGGCGAGCGCGTACAAAAGGCCTTTACGCGTCCCGCTTACAAGGCGATGGCCATGCGGATCATCAAGGGGCTGTCTGTCCACCGGCTGACGACCGGCGGCGACATCTACGTGCCGGTGGGACCCACGGCCGAGGAACTGCGTGACACGCTTTGCCTGTACCAGCCCGGCATCGAGGATATGGGTGGTGAGCCCGCCGACGACCTGCTGACCGCCGTGCAGACGACCCTGCGTGAGATCGTCAAGACGGTCAACGGCCAGTTCATCTCCAAGGCACCGGACACCGAGCAGTACTACCTCGATCTCAAAAAGGACGTCGACTACGACGCCCAGATCGAGAAGCGCGCCGAAGCCCTGTCGGACGACGCGCTGGATCGCGCTTACTACAGCGCGCTCATGCAGCTCATGGAATGCACCGATGAGCATGCCTACGTCACCGGCTACAAGATCTGGCAACACCAGGTCGAATGGCAGGAACGCCGCGTGGATCGCAACGGCTACCTGTTCCTCGGAGCGCCCAACGACCGGCCGACCGCCCAGCCCGAGCGCGACTTCTATATCTATTTCATCCAGCCGTTCGAGCCACCCCGTTTTCGCGACGAAGCCAAGCCGGACGAGGTGTTCTTCCGGTTGAAGGGGCTGGATGACGTCATCAAGCGCCATCTCGCGTTCTACGCCGCAGCCCAGGAACTGGCATCGACCGCTAGCGGTGCGGCGAAGGCCGTCTACCTGGACAAGGCCAAGGATGCCCTGCGCGACATGAGCAAGTGGCTGCAGGACAAGCAGATGACCGCCTTCGAAGTCACCTACCAGGGCAAGACCAAGACCCTGCAGGAATGGGCCAAGGGCGTGTCGATGCGCGACAAGCTCCGGTTGGGGCCGGATGAGCGCGCCAACTTCCGCGACATCGTCAACGTAACTGCCGGCCTTGCCCTCGGCACCCACTTCGCGGATCTGGCGCCGGAATATCCGACCTTCTCGGTGCTGGTCACCGAATCCAACCGCAAGCAGCTCATCACCAATGCCCTCAAGGCGCTGGCGGGGGGAGCGCGCACCAAGGACGCCATCGCCATCCTGGATGCGTTGGAGATGCTGGATGGCGACCGCATCGAGCCCACGCGATCCAAGTACGCCCAAGAAGTGCTGAACCGGTTGAAGGCCAAAGGTCACGGCCAGGTGCTCAACCGCAGCGAGCTCATCAGCGGCGCCACCGACGTCGAGTACTTCGCGCCCGTGCGTTTCCGCCTGGAACCCGACCTGCTCGTGGTGGTGCTGGCCAGCCTGGTCTACTCGGGCGACATCGTGCTGGCGATTACCGGCGACAAGATCGACGCCGGCAAGCTGTCGCTCCTGGCCGAACGATCCTTGGACGACCTGATCCAGTTCAAGCACATCGAACCGCCCAAGGAAATCAATGTCGCCGTCCTGCGCTCGCTGTTCGAGCTGCTGGGATTGCCCAGTGGCTTGGCTCAGATGGCGACTCAGGGCAAGGAGGAGCCCGTCAAGGAGCTACTGGATGCGGTCGCCAAGTTGGTCAACCGCGTGCTGACCGTCGGCACCGACCTGCGGAATCGCCTCAGCTTCTGGGGTCAATCCCTGCTGCGCGAAGAAGAGCTGCGCGACAGACAACAGAGGCTGGAAGCACTCAAGGGCTTCCTGGAAGGGCTGTCGCCCTACAACACTATCGGCAAGCTCAAGAATCTGCGCATCACCCAGGACGACATCGAGACTCAGAAGAAGAACCTCGATGCGCTTGCCGCAGTGGAGAGACTGCGTGACCTGGTTGCCGAGCTGGGCAATGTTGCCGCCTACCTCTCCCAAGCCGAAATGGTGCTGCCCGGCGATCATCCCTGGGTACAGCAGGCACAGGCTGCCCGCAAGGACATTCTCGACAAGCTCGCCGAGGACCGCAGTGCGCAGCATGCCGCTGAATACCGCCAGCGTCTGGCTACGTTGAAGAAGGACTACATCACCGCCTACGTGGCGCAACACAGTAAGGCCCGGCTCGGCGTGGCGGAGGACAAGACCAAGTCCGCTCTGCGCAAGGATCTGCGCATGGTGACCCTGCGCGCCTTGGCTGGCATCTCCCTCATGCCCACCGGCCAGCTCACCACCTTCGAAGACAGACTGGACAAGCTCAAGAGCTGCGCATCCCTGGTGGAAAGGGAGCTGGAAACAAGCCCGGTATGCCCGCACTGCGGTTTTCGCCCCGCCAACGAACAGGGCGACCTGTTGCCGGCCGCCAACTTGCTCAAGGCCCTGGACGACGAACTCGATCGTCTCCTGGAAGGGTGGCAGCGAACCTTGCTGAACAACCTCGACGACCCGATCATCCAGGCGAACTTCGAACTGCTGAGGCCTAAGCAGCGGGACCTGATCAAGTGCTTCCTTGCGTCGAAAGCCTTGCCGGATCCGGTCACGCCCGAGTTCGTCGCAGCGGTTCAGGAAGCGCTGTCCGGCCTCGAAAAGATCGTGGTCACCGGCGACGACATCAAGAGGGCGCTGCTCGCTGGTGGATCCCCCGCGACGCCCGAGGATCTGCGCAAGCGTTTCGAGTCGTTCCTGAGCGAGCGCTGCAAGGGCAAGGATGCCGGCAAGTTGCGGTTTGTCATCGACTGATGCGCGGCGAAGATGAGCCCGGTAATTGATGGGAGCCAGATAACGATGCCCGCCAACTTGTCCGAATGGCTGACGCTCGCGAACGTCCTATTGACCGCGATATTCGCCGGCCTGACGTTCTTCATCCTGCGCGCCAACCGTGCGGCCGTCGCAGCAATGCGCGATCAACTTGCTGACCAGAATCGGCCCTATGTCCACGTGTCAGTCCAGGTCCGTATGGGGACACAGGTGTTGCAGTTGTTGGTAAGGAATGTCGGCCGATCGCCGGCGCAGGATCTAAGGCTTCATATAGATCGCGACTTCCACCAGTTTGGAGACAAGTCGGAAGCACGCAATCTGGCCAAGCAGTCGGCGTTCACCAACCCGATTGATTGTCTACCGCCGATGTCAGAGCTACTTTTCGATCTCGGCACCGGCCCCAGCATTTTTGCTAATGAGGCTGATACGGCGAAATGTCCACAGACATTCACCGTGTCGGCAGAGTATAAACACGGCAAGATCGACTACAGCGAGAAAACACACATCGACCTGCGGCCGTATATGGGTACCAGCGTTCCTCATCATCCGGTAGTGGAAGAGCTGGAGCGTGTCAGAAAATCCATCGACAACCTCAGTGGTGCAGTCAAGCAGTCTGCGAATTCACTGATTCAGGCCAGCCGCGTCGAGGAAAATGAATGAGCACCCTATTCAAGAGCACAACACGCGATGACGTCCCCGTCGAGTGCCTCGGACAGACTTTTCCGAGCGACCGTGCGCGCCGCGAGCACTTTCTGAAGCTGCTCGCTGAGAAGCTGGAGGACCCGGCATTCCGCAACCAGGAAGGTTTCCCGATAGGAATGGACGAGGCCATCCTCGCCATGTCCGATCCGCCGTACTACACCGCCTGCCCGAACCCGTGGCTCGCGGACTTCGTCAAGCACTACGGCAAGCCCTACGACCCGAACGAACCGTACCGGCGCGAGCCGCTGGCCATCGACGTCTCGGTGGGCAAGACCGATCCGATCTACAAGGCGCATTCCTACCACACCAAGGTGCCACACCTGGCCATCGTGCCATCGATCCTGCACTACACCGAGCCGGGCGACCTCGTGCTCGATGGCTTCGCGGGTTCGGGCATGACGGGCGTGGCGGCGCAGTGGTGTGGATCGGCGCCGGCCAGCTACCGGCACGAGATCGAGATGGCCTGGAAGAAGGAAGGCCGTCCGGCGCCCAAATGGGGGGCGCGGCGCGTCATCCTCAACGACCTGTCGCCCGCGGCCACCTTCATCGCCGCCAACTACAACCTGCCGGTGGATGTGGACGCCTTCGCCAAGGCAGGCAAGCAACTGCTCGATGAGCTCGAAGCCGAGATCGGCTGGATGTACGAGACCCTGCACTCGGACGGCAAGACGAAGGGGCGGATCGAGTACACGGTGTGGAGCGAGGTATTCACCTGCCCGGAGTGCGCAGGTGAGGTGAACTTCCTGAACGAGGCCCTGGACGAGGAAAGCAAGCGAGTCCATGACACCTTCCCGTGTCCCCATTGCAGTGCTGAACTCAACAAGGATCGTCTGGAGCGGGTGCTGGAGAACCGACTCGATCCGGCCACCGGCGAGCCGTGGCAAAGGGTGAAGTTCAAGCCGTCTCTGATCATCTACACGGTTGGGAAGACCCGCTATGAGAAGGCGCCAGATCCCCAAGATCTGGCCGTGATCGCCAAGATCGAATCAATGCCGCTACCGGCCGCCGTACCGACCAGTCGCTTTCCCATTGAGGACATGTATCACGGGTCGCGAATTGCACCCAAGGGATTCACCCACATCCACCACTTCTTCCTGCCTCGTGCCGCGCAGACCATGGGCAAGCTGTGGGAGAAGGCAAAGGCGCATCCCGATGCGCGCATCCGTTCCTTTTTGCTCTTCATGGTCGAGCAGGCGATTTGGGGCTTATCGGTGCTGAACCGCTACGGCCCGACACACTTCTCGCAAGTCAATCGCATGCTGAACGGCGTCTATTACGTCGCATCGCAGCACGCGGAGTGCAGCCCTTGGTACAACCTGGGCGGAAAACTGGATCGGCTGGTCAAAGCCTTCCGCAACGCAAAAGTCGGCGCGGGCGGGACGGCCATCACCACCGGCACGGCGGCCCGGCTGCCGCTGCCCAATGACTCGGTGGATTACATCTTCACCGACCCGCCCTTCGGCGAAAACATCTACTACGCCGACCTGAACTTCCTGGTCGAGTCATGGCATGGAGTGACCACGGACGCGAAGCCCGAGGCCATCATCGACCGCTTCAAGCACAAGGCGCTGCCCGAGTACCAGCATTTGATGCAGCGCTGTTTCGCCGAATACCACCGCGTGCTCAAGCCCGGCCGCTGGATGACCGTGGTGTTTTCCAACAGCAAGGCCGCGGTGTGGAATGCCATTCAGGTGGCCTTGCAGCAGGCCGGGTTCGTCGTGGCCGAGGTCACCGCCCTGGACAAGGTGCAAGGCAGCTATCGGCAGGTGACGTCCACGACAGCCGTGAAGCAAGACCTGGTGATCTCCGCCTACAAGCCCAACGGCGGGCTGGAGCAGCGATTCCGCGAACGGGGCGCGTCGGAAGCCTCGGCCTGGGACTTCGTGCAGACGCACCTCAAGTATCTCCCGGTGGCCAAGACCAAGCACGGCGAATTGGAGTTCATCGTCGAGCGCGATCCTCGGCGTATCTACGATCGGATGGTGGCCTGGTTCGTGCGCCACGATGCGCCGGTGCCCCTGTCGTCGGACGAGTTCTTGAGTGGCCTGCGCAGCCGCTTCTCCGAGCGCGACGGCATGATCTTTCTGACCGAACAGGTGGCGGAATACGACAAGAAGCGCGCTTCGGTATCGCAGGCACCGCAGATGGAGCTGTTCGTTTCCGACGAGCGCAGCGCCATCGACTGGTTGGCTGACTTCCTGAAAAGACGTCCCTCGACTTACCAGGAGATTCACCCTGAGTTCACCACCCAACTCGGCGCCGGCTGGAAGAAGCATGAGGCCAAGCCGGAGCTGATGGCGCTCTTGGAGAACAACTTCCTGAAGTACGACGGATCGGGGGAAGTCCCGAGCCAGATCCACGCTTACCTTTCGTCCAACTTCAAAGAGCTGCGCGGGCTGGAGAAGAGCGACCCACGACTGATCACCAAGGCCAAGGATCGCTGGTACGTGCCGGATCCGAACAAGGCGCAGGATCTGGAGAAGAAGCGCGAAAAGGCACTGCTGAAGGAGTTCGAGCAGTACCAGCAACACAGCGGCCGCAAGCTCAAGGAGTTCCGACTGGAGGTGCTGCGCGCCGGCTTCAAGGACGCATGGAGCAAGAAGGACTACGCAACCATCATCAAGGTCGCCCAGAAGATCCCGGACGAGGCGCTGCAGGAAGACGAGAAGCTGCTGCTCTGGTATGACCAGGCGCTGACGCGTACGGAGGCTGGTTCCTGATGGCGATTGAGGTGCCACGATGAACCAGGATGAGCTGCTCGCGCGCCTGAACGGCTTCGAGTGGAACGATTTCGAGTGCAAACGCGCGCAGCGCGGCGTGCCCGAGGACGCCTACAAGACCGTCTCGGCCTTCGCCAACACGGCCGGAGGCTGGCTGGTGTTCGGCGTGAGCGAGCGCGACGGGGAACTGGAAATCACCGGGGTCGAGGAGCCGGACAAGGTGCAGAACGATTTTCTGGCTGCGCTGCGTGGCGGTCAGAAGTTGAACCGCGTCATCGCCGTTGAGCCGCGGAAGTTCGAGATCGACGGCAAGCATATTTTCGCTTTCCACGTGCCCGAGTCATCCCGGGCCGACAAGCCGGTCTATCTCAAAGGTGATCCGCGCCAGAGCTACATCCGCCGAGGCGCGGGCGATGAACAATGCACCCCAAGCGAGCTCGAGCGTTTCCTGCGCGATGCCGCACAGGATCGCTATGACGGTATGGCGCTTCCGGACATCCCGGTGGATCGCTGCTTCGACCTGGAGACGGTCAAGTGGTATCAAGCGCAGTTCGCCCGTCGCAATCCGGAGCACCCGGAGATCGCAGACCCGATCGAGTTTCTGCTCAACTGGAATTTCATCGTCGAACAGAGCGGCAGCATGCTGCCCACCCGCGCAGGCGTATTGCTGTTTGGCGATGGGCGCTATGTGCGGCAGATTCTGCCGCGGCCGGTGCTGGACTATCAGCGCATCGACACGCCCTTCGACCAGCGGTCGGCGGATCAGCGCTGGCATGACCGCTACGTCTTCGAGGAGAACATATTCCAGACATGGCAGGGCCTGGTTGCCCGCTACATGCGGATCGCCGAGCACCCGTTTTCGCTCGACCCCGCGACACTTCGCCGCAATGACGATCCGCCCGACTATGTGGCCTTCCGGGAGGCTGCGATCAACCTGCTGATCCATCAGGACTACGGCGATCACGGACGTAAAGCATCCATTCGCCTGTTCGCCGATCGCACCATCTTCTGGAATCCCGGCGATGCCTTTGCGACCGAGGCGGAACTGTTGGACCCGACGGAGAAAGAAGTACGCAACCCGACCATTGTGAAGGCGTTCCGGCGAATCGGGTTGTCGGATCAGGCGGGAACAGGCATCCGTGCCATCTTCCGCAACTGGCACGACCTGGGGCGCGTACCGCCGCAATTGAAGAACGACAAGGCGCGTAAAGAGTTCGAGCTGGTGCTTATCAACAGGCCGCTGGTCACCGAGGCGATGCAGCGTTTCCGCCAGGCCATCGGGGTGAACCTGACCCGAGAGCAGGCGGACGTGCTGGCCCTCGGGCTCGGACGCTCAGCTGGTGAGCGTATCAGCCTGACCGATATTCGCGGGCTGGGTGTAAGCACGACGCAGCAGGCCAAGCAAATCGCCGATTTCCTGGTTCGTCAGCAGTTGCTTCAGCCTGTGAGCGAGACTCTGTTCGAGGTACGGGATGCGCTGCGGCAACGATTCGCCCGGGCGACTGAACAAGTCACCCCGCAAGTGACCCCCCATGTCACCCCCCAAGTTACCCCACAAGTTACCCCGCAAGTCCTCGCGCTATTGATGAAGGCTACGGGGGAGATGGCACGGCAGGAACTGATGGACGCCTTGGGTCTTAAGGACCGCAAGCACTTCGGGGATGCCTATCTCCATCCCGCCCTGGAGGCCGGTTTGCTGGAAATGACGATTCCCGACAAGCCCCAGAGCAGCAAGCAGCGGTACCGCTTGACCGAACAGGGACGGGCAGTGCTCAAGAAGGATGAGGCATGAGTGGTGGTTTCGCCGTCGGTGACTGGTGCTGGCATGCCCGGCAGGCGTCACCCTGCCGGGTGATCGACCGCCAGGACGTGTGGGGCGAGGTCGCCTACCGCGTCTGGCTGCCGGCCAAGGATGCCGTGGTGCGCGCCCGCGCCCAGGATCTGGGCGAACTGACCAACGTGCGTCCGACGGTGGAGCAGATCCTGCACACGGTGGCCGCGGCCAAGCTGCTCGACGCGCTGGAAGACAACCTGCTGCTGGCGCCGATCCAGTCCAGCGTGGTGCCGCTGCCGCACCAGCTCTACGCGCTGAATCGGGCCATGAGCCAAGATCGTATCCGCTACTTGCTGGCGGACGAGGTGGGGCTGGGCAAGACCATCGAAGCGGGGCTGATCCTGCGCGAGTTGAAGCTGCGCGGCATGGTGCGGCGGGTGCTGGTGGTGGCACCGAAAGGTCTTGTGCGCCAGTGGCAGGCTGAAATGCGGCTGCACTTCGGCGAGGTCTTCCGCTTCGTCGAGCCTTCCGAGCTGGCCGCGTTCCGCCAGTGGCGTGACAACGGCGCACAGGGCGACGACAACCTCTGGCGCATGCACGACCAGGTGATCTGCTCCTTGGATTCAGTGAAACCCATCGAGGGCCGGCGCGGCTGGAGCCTGGAGCAACTCGCTACCTACAACCGGGAGCGCTTCGAGGATCTGATCTCGGCAGGCTGGGATTTGGTGATCATCGACGAGGCACACCGCCTCGGCGGCAGTACTGAGCAGGTTGCCCGCTACAAGCTCGGTGCCGCTTTGGCCGAGGCCGCTCCCTACTTGCTGTTGCTATCCGCGACGCCGCATCAGGGCAAGACCGACCAGTTCATGCGGCTGATGCAGTTGCTGGACCGTGAGGCCTTTCCGGATGAAGGCAGCATCAACCGTGACCGGGTGCGCCCGTTCGTGATCCGCACCGAGAAACGGGCCGCCATCGACGCCGATGGCCAGCCGCTGTTCAAGCCTCGGTCCACACGACTTCACCCGGTAGCTTGGCAAGAGCGGCATGCCGCTCAGCGAAGGCTCTATGAGGCCGTGACGGACTACGTCCGGCACGGCTACAACCAGGCGATGGCTGCCAAGCAGCGGCACATCAGCTTCCTCATGATTCTGATGCAGCGCCTGGTGACGTCCAGTACGGCCGCCATCCGCGCCACCCTGGAGAAGCGCCAGGCCGTGCTGGAGGCGCCTCAGGCGCAGGCGAGCCTGTTCGAGGCAGTTGACCCGGATGAGTGGGCAGAACTCGACGGCCAGTCCCAGCTCGACATTGCCGTGCAGGCCAGCGGGTGGGAGCGGGAGAAGTCGGAGGTCGAGATGCTGCTGGATCTCGCCCGCGAAACCGAGCGACAGGGAACGGATGCCAAGGCAGAAGCGCTGTTGGAATTGATCTACAAGCTCCAGCAGGAGGAGAACGACCCGCAGCTCAAGGTGCTGGTCTTCACCGAGTTCGTTCCCACCCAGGCCATGCTGGCGGAGTTCCTGGAGAGCCGGGGCTTTTCGGTGGCGTTGCTCAACGGCGGCATGGACCTGGACGCGCGCACTCGTGCGCAGCAGGCTTTCTCACGCGACGTGCGAGTGCTGGTCTCCACCGACGCCGGCGGCGAGGGACTGAATCTGCAGTTCTGCCATGTCATCGTCAACTTCGACATGCCGTGGAACCCGATGCGGCTGGAGCAGCGTATCGGCCGCGTGGACCGCATCGGCCAGCCCCATGTCGTGCGAGCGATCAACCTCGTGCTGGAAGACACGGTAGAGCACCGGGTGCGCGAGGTGCTGGAGGAGAAGCTTGCCGTCATCGCCCAAGAGTTCGGTGTCGACAAGGCAGCCGACGTGATGGATTCGGTGGAGGTGGAGCCGCTGTTCGACGAGCTGTTCGTGCATGGACTGCAAAACCCAGCATTGATCGACAAGGAATGTGATGCGGTCATCAGCCAGGTGCGCGAGAAGGTCGCCGCCAGTCGCAAAGACACCGATCTGTTGACGGAAGACCACACGCTGGAAGCAGACGATGCCCGCAAGTGGCGGGATCATCCAGCGCAGTATTGGTTGGAGCGTGCGATCACCGCCGGGTTGCCTGCGAGAGGTGGAGCGGCTGAGAAGGCAGGCGACGCTTGGCGCGTGAGGTGGGCGGACGGGAGCGAGTCACCCCGTGTCTGCTTCGACGCGCGCACCGCCGAACAGAACCCTGAGATGGAGTGGATCACGTTGGAAGATCCACGTGCCCGCGCAGTCATCAGCGAACTGCCGCGCTGCGTGGCGGGCCAGCCCCTGCCGATTGCGGCAGTCAGCGGCTTGCCCGATACGGTGCACGGCGTGTGGTCGCTGTGGGAGATCAGTCTGAGCGCGTCCAATCTCTCTGAGAACTTCAACCGGCGGCGATTCTTGCCCGTGTTTGTTACCGACGATGGCCGCACCTTCGTGCCGACCGCCAAGCGGATCTGGGATTTGCTGCTGACCGAGAACGTGACGCTCGCCCCGAAGGTCGAGGTAGAGCATGCCTTGGCCTGCTTCGAAACGTCGCTGGCTGCGGCCAAGGCACAGGGGGAGCGGCTTTTTACCGAGCTGCTGGAGGAGCACCGTGCCTGGCTCGCCGAGGAGCGTGAACGGGCGCGCTACGCCTTCGAGGCGCGTTACCAGGCGATCGGTCGGATCGGCCTTCCCGCCGTCAGGGAGCACCGCCGCAAACGGCTCGTAGCTGAGCACGAGGCACGCATGGCAGCGCTGGCGGACGCGGAAGCCTGCACGCCGGATCTCAATGCGGTGCTGATGCTTCGCATTGGTCACCCGGGAGGTACGCCAGCATGACAGCCTGGGTTGACCGCATCCTGAAGGAGTTTCCCGTCGATCTGGCCCGGCTCTGGATCGTTGCCGACCCGGACGATGTGCTGCTGGATGAGCAGGTGTTGTCGGGATTGCGTGAGCACGGCTTTGAAGTACTGCCCTTCGAGGACAGCATCGCGTTCCGGGCAGAGTACGAGGAGCGCTATCGGGCGGCGTGGGATCGCGGCGAGCCAGGTCCCTCCCGTGCCTTGATCCTCCATCTGCGGGGAATGAACGTCGCCGACTTGCCTTGGGACTACCTGCGTCAGGCGCGCAAGCTCTCCTTGAGTCTCGCTGAGTTGTTCCCTAGGCTGAGCTATACCGTGGTGAGGCAGCTGGGTAGTGAGATGCTGCCCGCGCTGTTCGATGCGCAGGCGAGGCACGCGCATCAGTCGCTGGGCGAAGCGGCGACCAAGGAGTTCGTGCTGACGCACATCTTCCGGATCAGCCCCCACTTGATCACGCGCCCGGAGGACTTCTGGCGTGAACTCCTTCGTCTGCACTACCGCGAGGCGGTCCTCCCGCCCGTGCTTGCGCAGCACGTGGAGCAAGTGGTCGGTGAGCATAACGCCTTCAAGGGCATACCCATCGCCGACTTGTTTGCGCACAAGAGCCTCACGCTGCGTGTCGTGCAGGAAGCCTGGTTTCGCTATCTCACCAAGCTGGGAGTCACTGGAACCCGCACTGGTGAACCCACGCCGCCGGATTACGTCGCAAAACTCGACCTGCCTTTCGACCACCATGACGTCCGGGTGATCGTCGACTCGATGTTCCTGGACGGCACGCTGCACCCGCTGGTGGTCCAGGGCGTGCCGGCCACCCTGCCTGAATGGGTCAAGGCGGGCGTGTTGCAGGACCCGGCGTCGATGCAGAACCTGGTGTTTGAAGGCGTCAAGAGCCTTAAGGCGGAAGTGCCAACCATCGAGTCACCACACCGCGACTGGACCCATTTCTCACGTCGCCTAGGCGAAGTCATCTCACGGTTTCACCGATTGGATGCGGCTCGGGCGGAGAGCCTCAGGGACGCGATGCAGGACCTTGTTGTCTCTGCTGACGATCGGCTGCGTGAATGGGTAGGCAAGCATTATGCGGACCTGCCGTCATTGCCCGCCGCCAAGGGACCGATCATGGTCCACCATGTGCCGAGGTATCTGGCGATGCGCCGGGGCAACGGCGAGAAGAAGATCGCGCTGGTGGTATTTGACGGGCTGGCCGTAGATCAGTGGATACTGATCCGGGAGACCGTGGTCAGTCGGTCGCAGCGGCTGATGTTCGACGAGAGTGCCTGCTTTGCGTGGCTGCCAACCCTGACTTCAGTGTCCCGGCAGGCGTTGTTCTCCGGCTTGCGCCCACGTGAGTTCGCCGACAGCATCGAATCAACCTCTCAGGAACCGGCGCAATGGACACGGTTCTGGCAGGACCATGGTCTTCGCGCAAATGAGGTGCTGTACCGCAGGTCGATCAAACGCACCGATGACCTCCCCGCGCTTGAAGCAGCCCTGACCCATCCGTCTCTGAAAGTGGCTGGCCTTGTCGTGGACACCGTCGACGAGATCATCCATGGGGCAGTGCTTGGAAAGCGTGGCATTGCAGCCCAGATCGCAAGCTGGTGCGAGTCGGGCTTCGTGGATCGTCTGTTCTCGATGCTGCTGGACAACGGATTCCACGTCTACCTAACCGCAGACCACGGCAACGTCGAAGCGGTGGGCATTGGCCGCCCGAACGAAGGGGTCGCGTCTGAGCTGCGCGGGGAGCGTGTCAGGATTTATCGCAGCGAGGCTTTGATCGCGGAGACGGCGGCAGCCAATCCGAAGACCTTCCGTCTGGATGTCGCTGGACTTCCGGCGAGCTTCATGCCGCTATTCGCAGGAGGACGCGGAGCGTTCGTACCGAAGGATGACCAGGTCGTGGTTCATGGCGGTGTCTCTGTAGAGGAACTAATCGTGCCCTTCGTGAAAGTGAGCTACGCGAATTGAATCGAATGGCGTCGTCATCACCCCAGATTGGCTTTGATCGCTTTATAGCGATCGAATGGGCAGCTGCCGCGCTCAAGGTGCGCGCCGAACTCGGCACGCTCGATGAGCTGAATGCCCTGCTGGATGCTGCTGGACTGGGTGTAGCAGCACGAAAGAAGACACGGACCGTGCTGAATCGTTTGTGGCTTGCGCCACGCCCGGAACTCGCCGACTTCGCCGAGCGTGGCGTCGCGATCTTAAAGGCCGACCCGAGCGTCCCTATCGCCGCCCTGACCTGGGGCATGGCCATTGCCACCTATCCGTTCTTCGGCAAGGTGGCGGAGCTGGTGGGGCGCCTCTCGGCGCTGCAGGGTGATTGTGCTTCGGCGGAAGTCCATCGCCGAATGAGCGAAGCCTATGGCGAGCGTGAAGGCACGTACCGGATGACCAACATGGTGCTTCAGTCGCAGGCAAGCTGGGGCGCGATCGATCGCGTCGAGAAGGGCAAGCGCCTCGTGCGCATGAAGCCGATCGTGGTCAGCGACGAGCAGGCCGTAGCTTGGTTGGTCGAGGCCGCGCTGCGTTACGTCGGCAAAGCGGTGTCCGTCTCTGCCCTATCGTCTCAGGTCGTCCTCTATCCATTCGTGCTCGATCAGCCGCTGGGGTACCTCGTTTCGAAGAGCCCGAACCTGGCCGTCCATTCCCAAGGGTCAAGCAGCCAAGTGGTTTCCTTGAAAGCGAGTGAGTGAATGACTGCGCAGCGATGTAAGATCGCAGCATGGGAATCGGTCCATAACGGCCCCTGACAGGTTGACAAAGGATGCAGTTCCTACGGTCAACGCCGTTCTGTGATGAGGAGCAAAGCAACTTCAGCTTCGCGCCGGGTAACGAGACCAGGAAGCACCCTTCCTCCGCCGTATACCCACCTTCTCAGCTCCCGCGCAGAAGCATCCCAGTCCCGCTGATTGACCCGCCGCCGCAGCGTCGAGGTCTGCAGCCGCCCGGCGCCGAGGTTGAAGGTGAAGTCCACGATGGCCGCGAGCCGCCCTTCCGGCTCGGTCGCCAGCACAGGGCAGTAGCGCAG